>JAKQFZ010000784.1 GCA_029558215.1 Candidatus Omnitrophota bacterium | reverse complement strand
AGGCGGAGATTGACTACTTCCTGGAGAAGGTTGCGGAAGGGTATCCAGTCCAACGCGCGACTGCCAAGGACTCCCGCCTGGCTGTTGAGGTCTGTCTTGCTGAGATGGAATCTGCAAGAAAAAGAACAACCGTCGTGCTGTAAGAGTCCGCCCGAATCAGGTATTCGCCTGCCTTCAGTCTTCTTCGATCTGGAGCATGAAAGCATCGGAGACAACGACAATGCCGTTGCCCGCCTTGTTGCTCATGACAAGATCGTACGTACCGACAGAGAAATCGAAAGAGGCGAGATAGTTCCACTTTCCCGCTCGCTCAGGTGCCCTCTGGTTGACGATCAACTCCGACTGACCGGCGGCATGTTGAATGGTCAATGCCGCATCATAGACGCTGTTGTAGATCCACGGATGCCATTCATAGAGCCCGTACCTGCCCGACTTCTCGACAGCAAAACGGTAGCGCACCGTTTCGCTGCCGTTGCCTTTGTCAGCGAGAAGATAGTTGGCACCATACTGCCCGTCCTGGCTGCTCATGAGCGTCCACTGTGAAGATACAATGGTGCTGGCGTCCGCGTTGTCCCGAATGATACTCAGAGGCGTCGGCGTCTGCGTTGGAGTATCGGACGGTGTTGGAGTCACCGTCGGAGTGTTGCTGGCCGTTGGTGTTCGTGTCGGGGTCATGGTGAGAGTGAATGTTGCTGTCGGTGTGACGGTTGGCGTCTGCGTTGGTGAATCGGAGGGAGTCATGGTCGGAGTCCAGGTTGGCGTGTCGGTCTGAGTCGGAGTGTCTGTCGAGGTTGTGGTCGGTGTGACCGTTGCCGACGGCGTGATCGTTGGAGTGTTTGTCACCGTCGCTGTTGGCGTTGTCGTTGGGGTCTGCGTTGGCGTCCGCGCAGGGAGAGGTCTACTTGAGTGCCAACCCCCGATAAACGCCAGAATGTCATCCAGATTCAGAATGCCGTCTCCCGTAAAGTCTATCAGAGAGTTTGGATTGCCAATCTCGCCGGCAAGGACAAAGAGTTCCGAAGCGTCCAATCTGTTGTCTGGAGTGACAACGCAATAAGCCTGGAGAGGCTTGGAGAGATTGCCGACAACATCACTGGCCATCACGGTGAATGTCCATGTGCCCGTTTCTGAGAAGAGAATCGAAGGACTGCGGAACATGTCTTGGGTGGCATTCAACAGAAGCAGCTGGACTTCGGACTCACACGACGTCATTCCCGTCATGTAGGCCGCTGTCACATCAGCCACTTCAGACTGATCCATGATCTGAGCAGTCAGTGCAGCACCGGAAAGGTATTTCGCCGATTGCGGGACGTCGAGATCCAAGATAGTCGGTGGTGTCAAGTCGGTGTCTGGGTCACCCTGCGCCGTGCCGAAAACAATACGCGACGCATCGCTGTTGATCGCTTTGATCTGCGGAGTCTGCGCAGTCAAACCCGCCATCAGCTGCAACTCTGTGGCCGCGGAAGAGAAACTTCCCAACACAGACTGAGACCGTCGAACTGCTCTCAGAAAAGCACTGCTGAAGGAGATTAGACCACCGCTGCCAAGTCCTGCCTCACCATCGCTGTCGGTACTCATGACAAACACCCGTCTTGATGGATCGACAACCGAACCAACCAGAGATCCCATGAAACTTCCCGCATGGGACGCATCCACTACCACAACGAGCGTTCCAGTCACATCCCGAGTTGCGTCTGCAAGCATCTGAGGGGTGACCGTTGAACCATCGGAAAGACGGAGACCTTGTCGAGTCCCCTCTCCCGTCAAAAAGAGCAGTTTCTGATCTGCAATCGAGATGCTCTCCAGAGCATTCACAACACTGTTCCAGCCATCCGGCTGCTGGCGCAACACGACAAGCCGCTCACCGCTGATGCCTCGTCCCTGAAAGGTCTGTTCGGCAAACTGCATCAACGGATCCATTCCTGCACTGCAGGACACGAGCACAACACGCTGATCGAGGCGAGAGCCTCTGATAAGGACATACATCGGTTCCGCGCTGACGGACACATTTCGGGAGTCCCCAGGCCAGTCCGCCAACACTTCCATCCTTGCGTTGTCCACAGTGACTTCCACCGTTGCGGAAAACGTGCCGTCTGCTGCCACAGGCACAGAGAAGACTTCCCGAATTCCCGCATCAGCTAGGGAATCCACTCCCGATGAAGGGAGACTCTGAGTGATGTCCAAAGTCACTGGCGGCGAACTCTCATCCAAGCCGATGGCAGAGAGTTCTCCGAAGATGTTGACGGTGTCCCCAACCAGTTCTTCACCTGTGGCGTTGGTCTTGAGGATGATGCTGACGCTCTGGAAACGACCAACGGTGACAGATACCTGTCTGCTCTGGGCGCTCTGTTGTGGAGCAAAAGCCTGTACCTGGACAGCACCCGCGTTCAGCATCTGAAGCCGCAGTTCATAGTGCCCTTGAGTGTCCGTCTGCGTCTGATAGTCCGCCGAGAAATCACCGCGAATCTGAATGTTGATCACGGCGCCACTCGCAGCAGGAAGCAAATCGCCATAGACGCGTATGCTACCTGCCACGTCAACCTGTGTCGGAGTCACGTTCAGAGTCAGGATGCTCTGAGTCGGTTTCTTGGGAATGATGTTCAGGACAACGGTCACTTCATCCTGCCAGAACGCACTGACCCCGCGGATCGTCAGAGGTCGTGCTCCTGACTGCGCGAAGTTGTAAACGTCCACACGCAGTAGAGCAAAACCGAACGGCTGCCCCGCTTGAACGTCCACTCGAGACGGTTCAAACTCCGCGCGAATGCCGTCGGTGTTACCAGCGATCAGTTCCAACGCAACAGACATGCTCTCGGGAACAGTCGGAAAGACACGAATAACGAATTCCCCTGATTGTCCATTTGCGAGTGTGAGTTCTTCGGGAATGGCAGACAGAGTGAACGCCCCTGACACAATTCGAACGGAATCAGAGACCGGTTCTCCATAGATTTTTCCGTCAAAGGGATAGACCAGTACCATGACCAGGTCCCCATCAGCAAAAAAGTGCGGTTGCAGCACATCCGAGTCTTGACCAGCGATCTCCGTTCCATTCACAAACCACTCGTACCGATAGGCAGCGGCAGCCCCTTCCGGATCATGGAATCCAGCGGGAACAGCGGTCAGTGGCTGAGCGACTCTGCCTGGGTCGGGCGTGAGATAGACGGATTCGAGTGTCGGTGCCTCGTTGATTTCGGTCGGTGTGGGAGTGGGTGTCTCCGTGGGTTGTTCGACAACCGATCTCAGTCCAAGGCTGTGGTTGAAGGATGCCGCTATGGCGATGAAGTGAGAATTGGGTGTCGGCACATTACATTGTCCTGCGTGGTTTGCACCCCAGGCGACAATGGTTCCATCGGACTTCAGACCGAGACTGTGGGTGAATCCTGCCACAATCGCCGTAAAGTCAGAGTTTGGACTGGGAACGTTGCACTGGCCGGAAGTGTTCAGTCCCCAGGCAACAATAGAGCCGTCTCTCTTCAGTCCAAGACTGTGATATCCACCGGCAGAGATGGCAACGAAATCCGAATTGGGAGCAGGCACATTGCACTGACCATAGTTGTAACTCGAGGCTCCCCAAGCAACAACGGAGCCGTTCTCCTTTAGCCCAAGGCTGTGTACCCCACCGGCAGATATCTTCGTGAATCCGCTGTTTGGCGAAGGAACATTCAGTTGGCCGTATCGGTTATCCCCCCATGTGGCGATTGTACCACTGGCTCTCAGTCCGAGAGCATGCAACTCGCCGCCAGAAACGGCTTTGAAGGCAGTGTTGGGTGCAGGCACATTGCATTGTCCGAGACCGTTCCATCCCCAAGCAACGATCGAACCATCCGTCTTTATCCCCAAACTGAAGTCCATCCCCGCTGAGATCTCTTTGAAGCCACTGTTCGGAGAGGGCACATCGCAGGCTCCGTAAAGGTTCCTTCCCCAGGCAACGACAGAACCATCCGACTTCAGGCCGAGAGAGTGGGCTTCTCCGGCTGCGGCAATCTTGATGAAGTTCTCGTTGGGTTCGGGGACATCACACTCCCCAAAGTTGTTACTTCCCCAGGCAACGATGGAACCGGTCTGCAAGGCAGTCGGTGTCGAAGTCGCGGAGAACGTCGGAGTGACGGTCGGAGAGTCTGTGGATGTTGGCACGTTTGTACTGGTCTGTGTTGGCGTATGAGTGGGTTCGTCTGTTAACGTCGGCGTGAATGTTTGAGTCTCTGTTGGTGTTTCAACTGGTGTTGGAGTCTCCGTTGCCAGTGGTGTCTCCGTGGGCGAGGCTGTCGGAGTAGGATCACAGACAATTCCACTCACCCCTTCCACCCAGTCTGGATCATCGGTGTCCTGAGAAGAACTGTTACCCAAGCGGCCATGAGAACGCCCTGTCGCATCATGGAGTTCCTGGCCGGAACCCTCGTCGCATGACCAATATGCCCGCAAGTTGGGTTCGGTGCCCGGAAGACAATGGGTCATGTCCCATTGAATCTGATCGGCCGTGCGGGCACCTTCATAGATTCGTATCTCGTCGAGAATGCCTCTCCAGTTTGTGTCCGTTCCAAAGGCACTGCTTCCGATTCCGAGAGCGGAACTGTTCGCAACAGGTGGATAGGGTTGATACTTCTCTCCACTCGGTTGTCCATTGATGTAGACCTTGAGGTAGTCCGATTCCCAGACACCCGCCACATGTGTCCATTGATCGAGATCAAGGATGCCAGAGGAAAAGACCGTTCCTCCGCTCCCTGCCTCAAACGCAACCTGTCGATTGGCGTTGACCCAAAGAGTATAGCCTGTACCTGAGAGCTGTTTGGAAACAATGAAGTTGAAATACTTCTGCGTGAGTCCCTGAGTCGGTTTGACCCAAGCCTCCACGGTCAATGCACCCGAGATGTCCAATGCATCACTATCCGGCACGTAGACCTGCTGGCCATTACGGGAAAAGCTCAGACCATAGGACGTCGATCCAAGAATTGTCACAAAACGCGGCGTCGTCAGTTTCTCCTGCGTGGCTCCGTCAGGATAGGATGCGTAGACCGCAACTGCTTTGTCTCGATCGCCCGCGGGAACAGTCACAAAACCTGTCCATGTCCATGAATCACTTGCATCACGAGTGAAATCGTACTCAACAATCTCCGTAATCGGCTGCGTTACGGAATGCAGATCTGATGAGAACACCTGAGCAAAGACTCTGGAGGGCTCAACACCTTCCATCAGGCGTGCCGTCAAGTTCACCCTCGTACCTTCATCGGCATAGACCCTCTCAGGAGTCACGCCAAGCACGAAAGGTAACTCCGAGGCTTCCCCACCCGCGTAGGCATATCGTCTTCCAAGAAACAGCGTTTGCGCCAACTGTCCATCGGACTTGTTTGAAACCCCATCTCCATTGTCATCCAACTGTGGCTCGATCCAACCATTCAGGAAAGTCAAAAGGAAGTTGATTCCCGCTCTGAATCCATCTCTCAGATGGTTCCCCTGATACGCAGAGGACAGAAACTTCTGGCTGAAACTCACTGCCTGACCTGAATTGGAGAACAGCGCCGAGTCTGTGCTCCGTCCCGACGTCATCAACACTCGCTTCTGCGAGCCCGTCGCCTTGCAGGTGGACAAGAACGACCCGGAATACGGACAGTCCACAACCAGGATGACGGTTCCTGTCACCGAGCGCTCTTGATAGGCATCCAATTTTGCATCCAGATCAGACGCTGTCAGATGATTTCCAGAAGCCATTTCAACGGAACCCACCCCAGAACTGTCGCCGATGAGATGCACATACAGTCTGCCGATGTCTGATCCCACGGCGTCAATGGCATTCAGAACTGCCGAAGAACTCGGATAGCCGTCGCTTTCGGAGTGCATGAAGGGATTGATGTAGAAACCAATCCATTCGGGATGATGCACTCCAGCTGAGTCCTGAAACCGATCGAGATACACGCTGTACGCATACCGGCCGAGCTTACTGAATGCGGAATAGAGATCTGCATCGGGCGAATTGTCAACTGCCAGGATCGCCCGAATCGGAGTGGCATCTGTGTCTGCACCTTCCGATACGGTGATGCGGCTGAAGACTGGCTTGGAAAGGCGCTGGTAAGGCATCTTCGCAGTGATGGAGATCACATGCTGTCCCGTCGAGGTGAACGTGCCTGTTCCCATAGCGTACCACAGGCGGGTATCTGTGGCGCTCTTGATGAGTGAGAAGTGAGGCAGATTGGTGACCGCATCTCCGGAGATGGTGGTCGGTGCAGGAGGTCGAATCACGGCCACCACTTCAAGCGGATCCTGTCCGTGCAGAGTGCGTGCCCAGAGAGTGACTGGAGTGCCAGTCGGCACCACAGCATCGCTCATCCAGGTGTCGAACACCGGGAAGAAGTCATTGACATCCTGAGTCGATTGTACTCCATAAGCCCAGGATGCTCCAAAGAACTCCTTGTCTGCAGCCTCAGTATCACTGGAGTCGTCGTCCAGTTGTGGGATTTGACCGCCGACGGGGAACTCTTCAAAGAATTGCTTTCCCGCGCGCCACGCTTCTCCCATCGAGTTTCCCATATACGCGCTTCCAAGGAAGGTGTACATGAACGAAGTCATGTCCGGCGGGGGAAGAAAAGTTGCCACGTTGTTGGAAGTTGTGGAAGAGATCACAATCCGTTTGTGTCCCCCGACGCCACCTTTGCATGTTTCCACAAACCCACCGGAGTAGCAGGCATCCACCACCAGAGTAACGTCAACAGGGCTGTTTGTCTGCAGAGTGTCAAGCCAGTTGTCCAGTGTGGATGCCGGTAAAACCTGAGTGGGACTCATCTGGAAAAGGCAACCGCTATTGGTGATGAACCCATGATCGATCATGATGATCATGAGGCGTCCCGCTTCTTGGGCAAACTCACCAGTCAGGGCCGTCTGCAAAGCGCCCAGCGTTGCCCATCCATCCACGTCATTCAGTCCGTCCCCATCGGCATCGCGAAAGGGCTTTGTGGAATCCGAAGGATCGGTCGGTCCAAACGCACTCAAATACAGAATATCTTGCGCTTCATACCCACGCCTCTTGAGTGTCTGATACGCATACGCCCCAAGATCATTTGTCTGTTGGGCAATGCCGTTGCCCGCATAGTCACCACCACCAGCGACAATGATTGCGCGGGGGGGATTGATCTCCCAAACGAGCGCAGTGCCATCGGCAGAGCCGGTTAGCAGTTTTCGACCGTCGGGGGAGAACTCAACAGAATAGATGTGCCATGAGTGACCCCGCAAAACCCGAACCGGCTCGCCTGTTACGGCATCCCATATTGTCACATTGGCACCGTATGGGATGGCGTCTCCTCCCGTGGCGATGAACCTGCTGTCGGGAGAGTACGCGACTGCATAGATAGGGCTTATTTCGCCAGAGAGAGTGCGTTCCAGACTTCCCGAGTCGGTTCTCCATATTTTGGCCTTTGCATCAGCACTGCCTGTCAGAACCTTGCTTCCATCTGGCGAGAATGCTACTGAAGAGACGCCGCCTGTGTGACCAGCAAATGTGCGCAGTTCCTCCCCTGTTTCAACCTTCCACAGTTTCGCGGTCTGATCTCTGCTGCCCGTCAAGACGTAATCTCCGTCAGGTGAGAAGGCAACAGATGTGACACCATACTGATGTCCAATGAACTCATGAAGCCTGGTTCCCGTAGCCACGTCGTAGAGTTCCGTGTTTACTAAGATGGTCTCTCCCTTTGGAGAGTATGCAACTGGATGCCCGCCAGAGAATCTGCGAACTTCCTCTCCTGTTGATGCATTCCACAAGATAGACTCAGAACTAAGACCTCCCAGTATCCTCGAGCCATCCGGGGAGAAGGATGCCGAAGAGACCATATATTCCGCAGAGGCAGAAAGTGTCAGTCGCTCAATTCCCGTATCGGCATCCCAGACTTTCCCTTCTCCGTAAGGCCACTCCTGTCCGGTAACAACTCTTCTGCCATCCGGAGAGAAGGAGGCCGACCAGACGTTGCCTGTATAACCATAGAAGGTTTCTATCTCCTCTCCAGTACGCCTGTTCCAGAGTCTTATCGTCTGATCAAAAGCACCGGACAGGATGCGTTCGCCATCCGGTGAAAAGGCAAGCCCAAAGATGATCCATGTGTGGCCATTCAATGACCGAATGAGTTGCCCAGAACTCGCATCCCAGAGGTTAGCCACGTTGACGCTGCCGATGAGAACACTTGCCCCGTCAGGTGAAAAGGCGCAGCAATCAGACCGATCTGTGAAAGTCCTGACAAGAACACCCGTGTTTTTCTCCCAGAGCGTTGCGTTGGTGAGCACACGACTTCCGTCCGGTGAGAAGGCAATAGAAGTAACAGATTCACCAAGGTCGTAGATTCTTAGGACTTGCCCACTCTGTGTATTCCAAAGTCCGGCTGTTCCGTCATCGCTACCTGTAAGGATCTGGTCGCCGTCGGGAGAGAAGGCAACACACTTCAACCTGTTCGTGTGGCTCAAGTATCGCCGGATCTCAACACCAGTGTCGATGTCCCACAGTATTGCAGCACCTTTGTAGTACGGAGTAACGTCTGCCAAGGAACCAGTCAGAATGCTCTTGCCGTCGGGAGAGAAGGCAACAGAAACCACATCATAGAGATGTGGGAAGTTTCGAATCTCCCTTCCCGTCTCGACGTGCCAAAGTCGGGCAGACTCGTCCAAGCCTCCTGTGAGGAGTGTGGTTCCGTCAGGGGAGAATTGTAGTGAAGTGACATTATGACCGGGAGAGTAGAAACGTCGAATTATCTCCCCTGTCTCTGCAAGACGTAACGTGGCACCTACTCCGCCACCAGACGCAAACCTCTTTCCATCGGGTGAGAATGCTATGCAACGTACGTCACCAAGTCCCAGTTGTTGGAACATGCGGCTCTGCACCAGAGGCATCTGTGCCCAGTTGATCGCCGCAGAGTTCAACAGCAAGTAGATAAACAACAACCCCGCCAAAAGCTTTCTCACCGTTGTGACCTCCTCAAACCCTGATCCCAGTCTGGAAGCGACTCACATCTGAACTGCACCGGGCTGTCCATCGGCGTCGTCATAGTCTCTTCGTAGACAAGACGGCGGATGTCGAAGAATGGTATGGACATCCTTCATCTGCATATACGAGAAGATCTCAAGAGATATTTCCAAGCGTCTTGGGAAACTTCCTGATATTCAGTAATTTAGGAAGGGATCAGAGAAGATGCAAGCACATTCTGCTATGTACGGGCAACAAAGCGACGACGCCCTTAATGACGTTCGTCTGTTCACTGTTCCGCAACGATCTCGATGCCTGAAAGGAGTGTGCTCTTTTGATCATCGGATGCAAAAGTAACCTCGAGGTTTTCTCCGATGGCAACACCGGCGAATTCCTTGACGATGCCTTGATTCAAGCCACCTGACTCTTTCAGGACGTCGAAATCCCTCAGCACGGTCAGCCCTTGGAGTGCAACATCAAAGGAATTGTTCTGGGTGGATTTTGCCCGGGTTTCACAGAAGAACAGGCGAACTGAGTAAGCACTTGGCGTCTTGTTCCCAACCTGTACACTCAGCCGGTCAAGTCCAGTAACGCCAGACGCAAATACCCAGTTCATCGTCTCCTCAGCAACTCGCGACGAATGAACTCGGTGATAGATCACTTTTTCAGGACTGACGGAAACGATGATCTTCGGTGATGGACCGCCCTCGATGGGATACTCCAGCCAGACGGTTCCTGTCTCCGAAACTCGGTCTCCGGGTGCGCCCAGGTTGATGCCCAGCCGTTGGATAGGTTCCTTGCCACGCTCCAGTGTGGTGAATGTCCATGCTTCGTTGTCCGGCATGTGAACCATGGCAAGCGACGTCTGGTTCTGATACGAGCAGGAGCAGGTTCGTGTGTAGTCGGGAGCATTCAACACTCCATCGGCAGCAATGAGATTAGAGGTGCAGCCGGACTTGAAGCCTCCGAAATGTCCTGTGCCGGACTGATTCTCCAAGTCATAGTAACCTGCGGCAGCGGATCGAAATGAAACGAAGTTCTCACACGCAATGGGGTAGTTGCAGCCGTAGTCCCTTTTCCATGTCCAGCGCAACGATTCACCCGTGATTGGAGAGGTCATGTTCAGAGGCTCCCCAGTCAGCAGGGAGAAAATG
>JAKQFZ010000777.1 GCA_029558215.1 Candidatus Omnitrophota bacterium | reverse complement strand
GATGACGCCCTGCAGGATCTATGAATTCTGCAGGGCGATCTGTCTTATCTTTCGGTGTGCACTGCAGGCTCGAATGTGATCAAGGGACGGGATCGATCCTTCCGATCGGGCTTTTTTGTGTTCTCAGGATATTTCCCCAACTGACGACACCGTTGGTTGGATCGTAGAGGATGTCAGCACCAAAGAGCGGGTAATCAGATCCGAAGGTGGCTGGGTCGGAATAGGTGGAGTCAGGGCCATTGGACAGGGTTCTCCATTTACCGTATTTCCTGAAGGCATCTCTGTTGAATGTTGGAGAATCCACTGCTTCAATGGGAGGAATCCACTGGCCGAGAG
The DNA here is from genome assembly GCA_029558215.1 of Candidatus Omnitrophota bacterium. Classification (GTDB taxonomy): domain Bacteria; phylum Hinthialibacterota; class Hinthialibacteria; order JAKQFZ01; family JAKQFZ01; genus JAKQFZ01. The sequence continues at coordinate 9,676 of JAKQFZ010000777.1, read as the reverse complement.
AAGTCAGTTCCACGAGTTCCTGGGAAGTCACGATTCTGTTGTAGGTGTAGTATCGCGCAAGGTCTCCAAAAACTGGGTGAGTCAAGTGTGCGGAGAATGGGTCAATCAGCCGCGAGTTTGAGATATAGGAGACCGGAGTGGTTATCTGAATGGGCAAGACGTTGTAGACTCCATCGTTGGGTGGATAATCGTTCTGGTCTACGCGATAGCTTTCCAGGCAGGTGTTGATGGCCTGAAGCTCCGCACGGGCACGGGCAACTTTCGCCCGAATCTGTGCGGCGAGGAAATTCGGGATCGCTATCGCTGCAAGGATGCCGATGATGGCGACGACGATCAAAAGTTCGATAAGTGTGAATCCATGGTGCTGTTTCATGATGCAGATATCCTCCCTGACGAGTCATGCCTGAATCAAATCAGATGTTTTCGAGTAACCTTCATTCCCAAAGCAAAATAACCCATTCTCAGTTCAACATTTGACTCTTGAACAAAGATTATTCCAAATATACCGTTTGCTGGTCCAGGGATCAAGAAAAATCAACGGAGTCCTTTCTCAAAACCAGAGCATCCGCAACAAGGCTTTCACGATTCTGTAGTCTTTCACGCCGTTGTTGGCGTGGCGCTCTGGATCGTGTACATTCCCATCAGTGCTGACCATAACAAAGATCTTAGTCCAGGAGGCAAAGATGAATGCCGGATTCTGTTCAGTCAAGATCACGCCAGAGATAGGAACACCAATCGCGGGCAACTACAGAGCGGACAACCTTACCCATGGTGTCTTTCACGACATATTCTCGCGTTCTGTATGCTTACGGGATGGAGACTCGCTGTGTAGTCTGACGAGTGTTGATCTCTGCGCGATCGCCGCCTGGCAGGTGGACGCCATTCGAGAGCGTGTAGTTCGGGCGACGCCGCTTGCGAAGGAGAACGTTACCGTTGCAGCCATCCACAATCACTCAGGCCCCACCACCGGGGTGCTGACGCCAGGCGGAGAGAGACAGGACGTCATCGATCGTCTGATTGAACAGATTGCGGATTCAATCATTGGCGCCTATGAGGATCTGCAGCCAGTCTCATTGCGTCTGGGTCGTGCGGAGGAGGCAGAACTGCCCAACAACCGTCGTGTCTGGTGTCAGGACGGGAAGATTCACATGAACTGGGAGAAGCATGACACGTCCTTCTGGATCCAAGAAGCAGGCCCGATCGATCCTGAACTGCTGACATTGAGTTTCCATGACCCGCATGGAAGCGTCAGGGGAATCATTGTGAATTACACCCTGCATCCCGCAGTTCTTGCTGGCGACAACAATCTTACCTCAGCGGACTATGTTGGTTTCATGGTACGCGCATTGAGCAGCGAACTACCCGGCTCCCCAGAAGTCCTTTTCTTCAATGGCGCCGAAGGAAACGTGAACCATATCAATCCGTGGGATCCAGATCAGATTCGAGGATTCAAAGAGGCGGAACGCATCGGACGCAGAGTCGCGATGCAGGCGGCCACGGCTTATGCCTCGGCAGAGCCTATGGAGTCGCCAAAACTTGTCTCCATTCAGAAGATCATTCCTGTTCCTCGACGCAAAGTCAGTGAGGAGAAGATTGCGTGGGCGCAGGGAGTTCTTGCCAAGTGGGATGGTAAGCCAATTACCCTTGTGGACGGATGTCCTGATGAGGTGTATGCCCAGGCGGCGCTAAAACTCGCTTCACTTCAGCACGAAATGGTTGAAGCGGAAGTCCAGATTCATCAGATTGGAGATTTGCGAATCGTCACTCTGCCTGGGGAGTTTTTTGTTGAATACGGACTCAGGATCAAGCAGGTGGCAGGTCAGGGCCGAACCATGGTTATTGGCCTTGCCAATGGAGTCATTGGATATCTTCCAACGCCGAAGGCCTTTGAAGAGGGTGGCTACGAGATAACGCTTGGACATCAGAGTTATCTGGACGAGACTGCCGGAGAGATTGTTCTTGCCGCCATTGAGCGGATGCTTTGATTCTAAGTCTCGGAGCGATCTGCGCTTTGCTCCAGACATCTGCGTAGGGCTAGTGTGAGTCTGCCGAGACGATAGGGCTTTTCGATAAAGCCTGCGAGTCCTTGCTCGTTGAATCGCGAAGTGACTTCCTGTTCATTGTAGCCACTGGAGAGAATCACCGGGATCTTGTCTTCGATTCTCTTGATTTCCCGAAATGTCTCCTGACCATCCATGTGAGGCATTGTCAGATCCAGAAGGACGCAGACAATCTCCTCTTTCTTCTCACGAAAGATCATAAGTGCTTCCAGTCCGTTGGAGGCAGTCAGGACTCGAAAGCCAAGATGTTCGAGCATCCTCTGGGCGACTTCGCGAATCGTGAGTTCGTCGTCAACCAGGAGAATTGTCCCTGTTCCATGCCATTCGTCGGTTGGCTCGGGGAGAGTGATCTCTGTTACAGGGGTGTCCTCAGTTGTTGGAAAATAGATCTTGAAAGTGGTTCCTTTCCCAGTCTCTGTGAGGACTCTGAGTGCCCCGTGATGGCCACGGACGATCCCCAAGGTGGCAGCCAGTCCAAGACCCCTGCCAGTGAACTTTGTTGTGAAAAAGGGATCAAAGATTCGATCCATGATGTCCTTCGCAATGCCGCAGCCCGTATCCGTGACTTCAAGAACAACATAGACGCCTTCCTTGATGTCTTCATCCAGATACGCTTTCGAGAAGAACTCCCTGTTGCAGTAAAGGGAAGCGGTCGAGATGCTGACGACTCCTTCTTTGTCACCGATGGCCTCAGAGGCATTGGTGATCAGATTCATGACCACCTGACGGATTTGCGTTGCATCAGCATGAATATAGGGAAGGGAAGAAGCCAGTTCAAAGCGCAGTGTGTGCTTCTTGGAGATGGACACTTCCAGAAGACGAGCCATCTCCTGAACAATGCTATTCAGGTTGAGTGATTCAACAAAGTAGCGGCCTTTCCCCGCGTAGGCAAGCAGCTGGCGAGTCAGCTCAGCAGCCCTCTTTGTTGCCGTCCCGATGGAGACCAGATACTGCTTTGTTTCGGATGTGGCAGGCACAGACTCAAGCGCCAGATCTGCATTACCGAGTATTCCCATGAGGAGATTGTTAAAATCATGGGCAATCCCGCCGGCAAGAACACCCAGACTCTCCAACTTCTGTGCGTGTTGTACCTGTGCCTGGAGATGACGCTTTTCCTCCTCGATCTTTCTGTGCTCCGTGATGTCCCGAGCCACGCCACAGAGTCCCTTTGGTCTGCCGTCTGAATCTCGAACCAACCAGGTGTGACAGTCAACAATCGCCCGAGAACCGTCACTGCCGATATTGACTATTTCTCCCCTCCACTGTCCATCAGCCAGAGTCCTGACAATGATTTCTCTCTGTGTAGCGCCAACCTGTGGATCCTCTCCAAATATCTCTGTTGTCTTGCCGATAATTTCCTCTCTTGGTAAGCCGGTCTTCTCAGCTTCCGCAGCATTGACATAGAGGATCTTCCCCTCGAGGTCTGTGGCTGTGACAAAGTCTCCTATCTGGTCGAGCAGCATGGATTGAAAGCGCAGGGACTCTTCGGCGCGCTCGCGCTCGACGATCTCTTTCTCCAAGAGATCCTTCTGCTGGGCAAGTTCTCGGAATGCCCTGTCGTTAATTATTGCCGCTGCGATGTTGTTGGCAACAATCTGGAGGTGATCCAGATCTGTCTGACTATATTCGTGAGGCTGATTCTCACAGTAAATGCCTATGACACCAACGATCTCATTGCCCACCAACATGGGAGCACCCGCATAGGAAACAAAACTGTAATGGCCTGGCCTTGGCTCTGCGAGACTGCGTGTACGCTCATCAGCACGCACGTCAGGAATACAGAGAGGTTTCTGTGAAGAAAATATCTCCCTGAAAATCCCACCTTGATTTGGTAGTACCTGCTGAATCTCGCAACTGTGCAATCCGTCTGCGGCCAGTAATGCAAGACCCTGCTCTTCGATTATTCGAATGATGCATAAGTCCACACCGAACGTCTCTCGGACGCTTTTCGCAAGTTGCTGAGACTGTTGCCTCAATGAAGCCTTGGCGAGAAACATGGCAGAGGATTCGGCAATCATCTGGAGACGTCTGTTGGCTAACTTCAACGCATCGTCAGCCTGTTTCCAGTCGGTCACATCTCTGGAGATTCCAACGATGCCAACGATTTTGCCCTCCTGAGTTCGGAGAGGGACTTTGGTTGTTGAGACCCAGGTGACTCTGCCGTCGAGCCAGACTTCCTTTTCCAGGATGCTGGCCAGTGGCTTTCCGGTCTTGATGATCTCCTGTTCATCTTCGAATGCCTGGCGTGCGTGCTCCTCTGCAAAGAAATCGAAATCATTCTTCCCGATTGCTTCCGATGGGTCACTCAGGCCACACTTGGCGGCGAGTGTGCTGTTGATGCGGATGAAGCGGCTTTCGGCGTCCTTGAAGTAGATGTTATCAGGTATGTTCTCCATCAACTCCTGAAGCAGATATCTTTCATGTGCCAGTTCCTTCTCGATCTTGGAGCGCTCCAGAATATCCTTGCTCAGCTGACTGTTCAGAGATTGGAGATCCTTTTCATGCGAGATGAAAAGACGCCGATGGAGCAGCAGCATCGGGAAGGCAACAAGCAAGAGAGCGATGGAACCGAGAATCGTCTGTAGAAGCTGATGTCTCAACGAAGACCTGAGTGCATCCATCGAGGCAGTGGCACAGGAGAGATATCGCCTTCCTTGAGGAGACAACTCAGGAACTGTAGCGATGCGGTACTCTCGAGCATCCTTGGACTGACTGAATACAAGAGGCTGACTTCTCTCGAGTGCTTCGAGTAGGGGTTCAGGCGGATCGGGGAATGGTTCAAAGTAGGGTCTCTGAGGCAACTTGTCTCGACCCATTCTGATGGAACTGCTTGACGTGTAGTACAAGCGTCCTTGCCTCTCGACAAGTGTATAGAGTGTTGGAGATCCGATCTCCCGGGCAAAGCCAAACAAACTGGCGGTGTTCATCTGATGTTCGTCAGGGGGCACGGAATCCGAGGAGAGAGCACGATCATGGAAGTCTGTCGTATGAATGAACTTGATACTCTGTGCCGCCGTAAGGAGTCTTGCATCGTTGTCTGTGCGCAGAGCTTCCTGGTCAGCCAGATGAGACCAGATAATGTAGATGATCGCAACCACGAGATAGGTCGAAATGACCGTGGTATAATAGAATCTGTCTCGCTTGCGTGTGCTGTTCATTGCATGAGAAACCTCGTTCAGACACAAGTCATTATACTGGAGATACTCCGGTTGAGAAGAGAAATGTTTCCCTGCACGCAATTGCATACCATCAATCTGCTCGATCTCTGCCAACAGTCTGAGAAATCAAGTGTTGTGCTGGTCAATGTAAGACCCGAGTTGCACTCGGGATCATCCCCAGGGAGACAAGAAATTCATCGGTGAGTCTGATGGTCTTCTGATTTGGGCTGTCTGGACTTGACGCTTCATTGAAGAATCCGTGACCGACACCTTCAAAGCCGACTACCTGGCAAACATTGCCATTCTCCTGCATCTTCCTGGCGAATTCCTCAATAGTCCAATAGGGTATGAGTCGGTCTTCCTTTCCATGGAAGATTATTGTCGGAGGAAGTCCCTCACGCACAAAATGGTGAGGTGACGCTTCAAGGGGTCTCCCGGAAAACTTCCCGATAAGATTCGACTTGCCGTCTGTAAGCATTACGACCGGATTGAAAAGAACCAAGGCATTTGGAACGGACGAAATATCGAGATTCTCGCCATCACTTTCCAGGCCAGGGATGATTCCAGAACACGCCGCTATATGTCCACCTGCTGATCCACCAGATGCAACGATTCGATTGGGATCCACCTTAAAGGATTCCGCATTGGCACGAAGAAAGCGAAGAGCGGATTTGGCATCGGCGATGCACTCGAAGGGTGACGTGCCATGTGTGGACTCAATGCGGTACTCAGCAGAGATGGCGACCATACCTCGTCGAGCGAGGTACTGGCACTGTCCGTAGAACTGACGAGGCGATCCCGTTCTCCAGCCTCCACCAAAGAAGAAGACGATTGCGGAAAAGGGTGGCGTCGCCTTCCGGATATCCGGTTCGAAAACATGCAAAGAGAGTGTTACGTCGCCAATGGTCTTATAGGGAATAATCCTGTCTGGCTCAATCCCAACACCCCTCCGGGACTGTTTCTGAGCCTTCTGCGCAAAAGACGCACTCGAAAGACAACAAGCCACAAGAACGATAGTGAAAACCAGCACAGACGTCTTCATCTTCAAGACCTCTCTCATACCTGAGTTTTCCTCCATGAACCTGGTTCTGATCATGCCACAGACCACCCACCATGTCCAGCGACGGACTGAAGCCGATAGCGGTTGTGCTGGCCAACATGCTATTCTTGGCCCCAGCCACTTGCTTGTTTCGAGGTGAATAATGACAGAAGAGCATCCAAATCATCATAGAGAGTCCCAATCGCACACGAGTGACAATTCCCCAGAAGGGAAGCCCAATCGCCTGATTCACGAGAAGAGTCCCTATTTGCTTCAGCACGCATACAACCCAGTGAATTGGTACCCATGGGGAGAAGAAGCCTTTCGAGAAGCGAGCCGTCAGAACAAGATGGTCTTTGTTTCCATCGGATATGCTACGTGCCATTGGTGCCATGTTATGGAGCGAGAGTCTTTTGAGGATGAGACAACTGCAGAGATTCTGAATGGCCATTTTGTTTCAGTTAAGGTGGATCGTGAGGAGAGGCCAGATATTGATGCCATCTACATGGACGCAGTTCATTCGATGGGGCAACAGGGTGGGTGGCCTCTGAACATATTCTTGACTCCTGACGCCAAGCCAATTGCTGGCGGGACATATTTCCCGTCTCGTTCGATGCATGGACGGCGGAGTTTCACTGAAGTACTGGCGATTCTCATTGAAGTGTGGAGCGACAGAAGGAAGGAAGCTTTAGATGCGGCAGATGATTTGGTGACCCACCTCAGAGATGCGTATAGTCCGATGTCTGGCACCGAGCTGCCGGACCGTCAGTGCGTTGAACGAGCAGTTGGTCTGTATGAGCGGCTTTTCGACTCACGTTTTGGTGGTTTTCGTACTGATTCAGCGAATAAGTTCCCTCCAAATATGGCGCTCAGACTACTCATGGACTACTTCTATCGGTCTGGCAGGGAGAATTGTCTGGACATGTGCGTGAAGACACTTGTTGCAATGAAGACCGGTGGAATCTACGATCAGGTTGGAGGAGGCTTATGCCGTTACTCCACTGATCATCAATGGTTGGTTCCTCACTTCGAGAAGATGCTCTATGACAACGCACTCTTTCTCTCTGCTTTGGCTGACTGTTACCAGCTGACGCAGAACCGATTCTTTCGTCAGGCAGCTTATGATGTGATGAACTATATCCGCAGGGATATGAGAACTCCTGAAGGAGCTATTGCGTCTGCTGAAGATGCGGATTCAGAGGGCAAAGAGGGTGCTTTCTACTTGTGGTCGCTCAGCGAGTTTCGGACTGTGACGAAAGACGATTCGGACGTGATGGAGAATTTCTGGGGATTAGCCGAAGAGGGCAATTTCGAAGGAATGAACATTCTTCATGAAGAGCCTTCCTCTCGTTCAGAATCTCATGCTCTGAAAGCGGGGCAGGAGATGGAGAAGATCATTGGCCGCAACAGAGAACGGCTGCTCACCAGACGCAATACTCGCCCTCGACCTCTTCGAGATGACAAAGTGTTGACGTCATGGAACTGTCTGTACATCCAGGCACTCGCGAGAGCAGGACGCGCCTTCCACGACGTGGAGATCATCCGTGAAGCGGAGTTGATCCATTCTTTTGTAAACGTCTTCCTGGTCAACTCCGAGGGCAGACTGCTTCGAAGGTATCGAGAAGAGGAGAGTGCCATATATGGGTATCTGAGCGACTATTCAGAAATGGCGCTGGCGTCTCTGGAACTGTTTCGAAGCACTTTTCAGCTCCGATACGTGGAGAGCGCCGTTCGATTCGTGAATGAAGCTGTTCGTCTGTTTCTGTCGGACTCTGGATCATTCTATGAGACAGGTTCTGATGCTCCAGCTCTCATACGGAGAACCATCAATGCCTATGATGGTGTGGAGCCCTCGGGCAACAGCAGCATGGCAAAGGCGCTATGCGCTCTTGCGTTTCTGGGTATTGACTCAGTGCGATATCTCGAACTGGCAGAGGGAGTGTTTCGATCACAGAAGGATCAGATCCAACGCAATCCGATGAGCTGTCCGGCACTGCTACAGGCCTTTTTGTTTTTTGCTCTACCGAAAACAGAAGTTGTGTTGATTGGATCACAAGAGAGCCATCAGATGCAAGAGAGTCTGCAGTGGTTGAACCAGGACTATCGCAGTGACCTTGTTGTGGTGGTGGCAACTCCGGAGAATCTCGAACAGATGAAAAAGATGATTCCTTTGCTTGAGGGCAAAAAGTCCCAAGGGGATTATGTCGGGTACGTTTGCAGGGATATGACATGCCAGAAACCGTGTCAAAGCTGGGCTGATCTAAAAGCCATTCTGACGACGATGAAGTGAAGTCCGGTGAATTGAGGCCTTGCAGGCAGATCCAGTGACGGCGAACAGAGTCACTTCTTTGTTGCTTGCTGTGACTTCTGCGAGGCTGTTGACTGATACTTTGCCTTTCCGAGAAATCTACCAGAACTGTCATAGAAGCGAGAAGAGCCTGACTGTTCGTCAATGCTCTTGGAGAGCCTTCCTGTGGCATCATACTGGCGGACAGTCTTGTCAGATTGTCTCAGACTGCCAACTCGCCTGCCCGAGGCGTCGTATTCCTGGATCGTTGTCCCTGATTTGACAGAATAGCCTGTCTGTCTGCCTTGAGCGTCGAAATATAGAACACGGTCACCGGATTTCCGAGATCGCCCGACAACCCTGCCTGAGGCGTCATAGTACGTCTGCGAGTTTGCATCCCCTCTAGCATTGAGGAAGGCACGTCCTCTGGAGTCGTATGCCGTTGCGGACTTCGCATTTTCCCGGTGTGCATTGATAACGGCGTAGCCTCTTGCTTGACCGCCATGAGCCATTGGTGTGGGCTCACTGGCAATGGAAGCACTGGTCTTCAGCAAAGAGACAAAGACCAAAAGCAAAGTAACTGAGCAACGCCTCATAGTGATGCCCTCCATCTATTCTACAGAATAGTATAGCACAACACGCGGGAGTACGTGCCACAATATGTCTCATCCGAGCATGACAGACTTCAAATGGCCGAGAAACCGCTAGTACGAAGCCCAGTCTTTCTCAGCAACACCCGATATTGGCTTCCCTTCCAGTACGGTGATGCGGTCAAAGACTGCAGTGCCCTCATAGGCATAACTTCGATAGTCACGCCCCAAGGCAACGCCGTTCCAGCCTGTTGAAAAGCCAGGAAATGGAATTCCGGTTCTCGATATGGTTTCGCCACCATATTTCTTGATGTGCACATCAAGATGATCATAGCCGTCAACCAGTGTGAGCCGATACCATCCCTGTGGTTGGGCATTGGCAGGATCATCAAACTGTGCGTTTGCGCTTGGGGAGGGGTTCCAGTTCACGCCATCCAGTCTGCCTCTGAGTCGCCACTCACGTCCAGAGTCCACATAGACGCCAAGGCTGATATACGAAAACGTCGGATCGTTGAAGATGGAATCGAAGTCGAAAAGACCGC
>JAKQFZ010000773.1 GCA_029558215.1 Candidatus Omnitrophota bacterium | reverse complement strand
AAGACCGGATTGCTCGAAGGCTTGAAGAATGACATTGAAAAGTCCAATATGTCTGTGTTGCTTGAAAACCAAGCAAAGCAGCTTATTGAAGAAGCATCTGTCACCGGAACTCAGGGTAACTCCGAGCAATGGGCAGGTGTTGCACTCCCACTCGTTCGTCGTGTATTCGCCGAAATCGCAGCTAAGGAGTTCGTCTCTGTTCAACCAATGAACCTGCCTTCGGGTCTGGTGTTCTACTTGGATTTCAAGTATGGCACGAACTCTGGCGTGTTCTCCGCAGACTCCGCAACCAACTATTCATCGCTCTTCGGTGGAACTGGTGCAAAGTCTGGTTCAACTGACCAACCTGTTGGTGGTTTGTATGGCCCCGGTCGCTATGCCTACACCATCAATGACCAAATTGCTTGGAATCAATCAACTGGTTCTGTCGCAACTGTCGCAGACATCAACTTTGACACTGGTAACAGCAATGACCCAGTGAACCAAACGTTGTCCGCTTCGTTGGCAGCAGGCCAATTGTTCACCTTGACGACCAACGGCTTGACCGCTGCTGTGTTGTCGAATTCAGGCTCATATCCTGACTTGAATGCAGTTCGTTCCTTCGTGCCATCCGGCTCCGCAGGACAAGTCGTGACCTACTTCCCCGGCTTCACCCGTGTCAACGGTTCTGAAGTTGTGTTCGTGGTCTCTGGCTCGACCCTCACGGGTTCTGCATCGCCATTGTTGAAGATTAACCTCTCGCTCCAACCAAAGGATACCTCTCGTGGTGACTTTGAAGACCGTTTGGGTGCATCTTCGGCAACCGACACTGGTTTGAACAAGGACATCGGTATCCCCGAAGTCAACTTGGAACTCCGCAGCGAGCCTATCGTTGCTAAGACCCGTAAGTTGAAGGCAGTTTGGACTCCTGAACTCGCTCAAGACTTGAACGCTTACCACAGCGTTGACGCAGAAGCAGAATTGACTGCACTGTTGTCGGAGTATGTTTCGATGGAAATCGATCTCGAAATCCTCGACATGCTGATTAACAATGCTCCAGCAATCAACACTGAACGCTGGTCGGCAAAGTTGAATCGTGAAATCATCAAGACGGGTGCTAACAGCTACTCGATTGTTGACCAAACGACCGCAGGTTCGGGCGGATACTACACCAAGGCAACTTGGTATCAGACCCTTGGCAACAAGGTTCAGAAGGTGTCCAACAAGATTCACCAGTTGACCCTCCGTGGTGGTGCTAACTTCATGGTCGTAGGACCAGACGTGGCAACCATCCTCGAATCCATCCCCGGATTCGTTGTGAACACCGATGGTGATTCCGCCAAGTTCGCAATGGGAGTGAGCCGAGTCGGTTCATTCGCATCCCGCTTCCAAGTGTATAAGAATCCTTATATGCAGGAAAACCTTATCCTCATGGGCTTCCGTGGGAATAACT
>JAKQFZ010000723.1 GCA_029558215.1 Candidatus Omnitrophota bacterium | reverse complement strand
GCGAACCGGTTAAGATCACCTTCATCATCCGAAATGATGCTGCTCGTACCGCCATGGGTGACTGGACTTGTGACAGACTGGAAGAGCTTGGCTTCACAACAATTGATCGCCAGTATAAGTCTGGTTCCGAAGCCTCCCCCATCTGGATTGGTACAGACCCGAAAGAAGGGCAATGGGATCTCTACACTGCTGGTTGGGGTGCCTCTGTTATCGATCGCGATCAGGGCAACATCTTCCAGGAAATGTACCTTCCCACTTCACAACAGGGTATTCCTGTGTGGTATGAAAACATTGCCGATCCTGAGTTCCAGGAACTTGGCGATCGCCTCTACAACGCAGACTACAATACTGTTGAAGAGCGAAAAGAAATGATGGCGCGTGCGCTTGAATTGTCTCTGCAAGATTCCTTCCACATGTGGTGGATTGACTCTTCTGAGTTCACTCCCTACGTCACCGACTTGGTGGCTGTTGCTGATCTGGCTGCCGGTGTTCAGGGCGCCCAGGTTGCTCCTTATACCCTTCGCTACGAAGGCGTTGAGGGCGGTTCTGTTAAATGGGCACAGCAGGATCTGTTTGCTGAGCCTTACAACCCGATTGCGGGTACCAACTGGACTTTCGACCAGGCCGTTGTCCGCGCTACCCAATCTGGCGACGTGCTGTACGACCCATACACTGGTCTTGTCCACGGGCTTCGTCTTGAAAGTTCTGCTATCACAGTGCTGGAAGGTCTGCCTGTTGGCAAGAGCCTGGATTGGGTAACCCTTGATTTCGCTCCTGAAATCGTGGTTCCTGATGATGCATGGATTGACTGGGACGCTGAAGCTCAGAAATTTATCACTGTTGCTGAAGCTGGTCTCAGTGGCACCACTGCCAAACGCAAGGCTGTTTCTGTCTATCCTGCCGACCTGTTCGAAACTGTGAAATGGCACGATGGTTCCAATATTTCTTTGGCCGATATGATGATGTCCTGGATTTTGACTTTTGATCGCGCCAAAGAAGAAAGCGCTATCTACGACGCGGCAGCTGTTCCTACCTTCACAGTATTTCAGGATGGCTTCAAGGGTTTGAAGATCGTATCCACTGATCCTCTGACCATTGAATACTACAGCGATGTC
>JAKQFZ010000688.1 GCA_029558215.1 Candidatus Omnitrophota bacterium | reverse complement strand
CGGGTGGATGCTCGGGCGGCGGACAGATTACGCAACTTCCACTTACTCCCATTTCCATGTTAGCAGGTGTGCCGAAGAACCTTATCCTGACAGCAGATTTCAATGAGGGTCCTCGTCCGGATTTCGTGATCAACACAGCTTTATTTGGATATGCCGGAACGACAGTGGGTTCTCCCAACGAAGCAGTTTCAGACTACCTGGGGATTGCGGTCGGTCCGGAGATTCCCGTTTCATTCACTACACCGACAGACACCCCTACCCCCACGCCAGAACCTGAACAGGGATTTCGACTGGAGTTGCTCAACCCAGGTTTGGTTGTCCAACCTGGAGAGCAACCCAGGCTCTACATCTCCGTTGTCCCGTTGGGTGGATTCCGAGAGAATGTTGACCTGACGCTTACCGACGGGACGGTCTCACACCAACTCGTCCCACCTCTTCTCAGGCCACCGTCCGTTGCATCGCTGATTTTGGAGCCTGTTGGTGCGGATGCTGTCTCCGGAACACGCACCATCCAGGTCAAAGGCACCAGTTTCATTGAGAACCCCATCTTCACAGAGTTCGTGGAGCAACTGGACATTGAGTACTCAGTTGCCAACCCACTTGACTCACAGTCTTCTCTGTTCGTGGCAGCAAATCGAAGTCCTATCTCATTGGGTGATTCGACCGAGCTGGTGGGTCGCCTGGTACCTGCTCTCGACGCTGCTGACATCGTTTTGTACATTGAACTGAGCGAGGACGGGACAGTCCTGAGAACGTATGAAGTGTCAGCAAGGACCAACGCCACAGGCAGATTTAGATATCTGTTCAGCCCGGATGAACCGGGTCACTACGAGATCAATGCTTCCTGGGCAGGGAGTGAACAAGTACCCCCTGCGATGAGTGAATGGGCACAGTTGGATGTATTGCCAAGAAAGTCCAGAATCTCACTCCGCGTCGAGACCGAACCACCATTTCAAACCGGTGATACCATACACTTTTCCGGACGCGTCAGTCCCTCGTTTGAGGGGCTTCCTGTCATGGCACAGGTTGTGGTGAACTACCTCTCTGTCTCACACACGGAGACCTACCCTGTCAGTTTCGATGGAGAGGATTACTCGGGAGATTTCGTCCTCCAGCACCCGGGCGTCGTTCGAATGACTGCATCCTGGACAGGTGTTCCTCAGTTCACCGAGGGTTCGATCAGTCCACCGGTTCTCTTCCTGGTTGAGGATACAGCTGGTGGCACAAGCCTTCAAACTGCTTCATTCTGGGATTCAGGAGTCTCCGTCATTGTGGCGGGTGGTTCCAGCACTGTGCTGTCTGAACCGACAAGGGACTTCTTGACCAACTTCTCCTACTCCGTGCTTCGATCCAGACGGTACAATGACCTTGACCTTGTCTACGTCAACAACAATGCGTTTCAAGATTACAACTGGGATGGTCAGGACGACGGGATCGTGGATGTTACCGAATCATCACCCAAAGCAATTGCCGAGGCATTTGATACAGCTGCAGGCCTGCTTACCGGCTCGGAGCCGGTATCGCTGTTTCTGCTCGCTTCAGAGGCACAGGGCACCCAACTGATGATGGGAGATGGCACTTCGCTGAACGCAGAGGCGCTTCATACGATGATCGAGACAAAGTTCGGAACACAACGGGATATTCGAATCCTTGTGGACGCCTCACGCTCGGGGACTTTTGGAGAAGCCTTGATCGCGCCCAACAGGACGGTGATGTGCAGCGCCACTCATGAGAACGCTTCTTACGCGGCGGGTGGACTCCTCTCGTTTGCACAGCTTTATTGGACGAAGGTTCAGGAAGGTTGGGGCGTCAAAGACAGTTTCCAGTACGCGCGTGACTATCTCAACGCAACGTTTGGGTACTATGGAGCGCCGGTGCCTGCCATGTATCCGGCAACGGCCTTTGATGTGGACTTGCTCTATTACGGGCTTTCTTCCGACGCTACAGACATGCTGGCACCCGTCATCGAAGGTGTTGTCGAACCGTTTGTCCTGGAGGGTACAAGGGAGGCGGAGATCTTTGCCTGGGTGACCGACGACGTGAAGGTGGAGAGCGTTGTCGTCTCCATCGTCAAACCAGGGGGAGGCATTTTCAGTCTGCCTCTGCAGCAGTCTTCGCCGAACTCCAGAAAGTATGCTGTCCGGTTCTCTGAGCCACAATCGGCCACCCTCTTGAATGAGTTGGGTGCCTACCTGGCAACGGTGGTCGCCATGGACAGTTCAAGAAACTGCTCTGAACCGTTCAGTACTCGTTTTGCCGTTGTCAGCGCTTCGGACTTGGGTGGTGATGGAAAGGTGGATGCGTCCGATCTGTTGCTGATCATCCGGCAGTTGGATCATCCTGTCGGACTGCTGGACATCTATCCGGACGGTCGCTTCGACTTCAAGGATTTCTTTCTTCTTGCCAGAGACTGGAATCCCTGATCGTGATCTGGAGTTCGATGGCTCTTGTGGTGCTTGACGCCGTTGACTCTCCTGATATCATGCAGACGATGACAAAAGATCAACATGGTGTTGCCGTGGTTGGGTGTGGCGCTCTGGCGCAGATGATGCACCTGCCTCATGTGGTGTCAAACCCTAGAACGAAGTTGGTGGTGGCCTGCGATCTCGATCGGGACACTGCCGAAGCGTGCCGGAGTCGCTTTGGCGCTGAGCGTGCCGAAACAGACTGGCATCAGGTCGTCGCATCAAGAGATGTTGATCTGATCATCCTTGCCACGCACACTAATTTGCGGGCGGAACTCATTGTTCCTGCGCTTCATGCTGGCAAGCCGGTCTATACTGAGAAACCCCTTGCGAATTCGATTGAGGAAATGCACACGATTGTCCGTGCCAGCCGGGAAACCGGAGTACCTGTTTGTGTCGGTCACAATAGGCGCTCCAGTCCTGCCATGCTTGAGTTCAGACGTCTCGTCGAAAAGGCGCTCAATGGAGCACGGCCAACGGCTCCAACAATGGATCGAAGTGTCAACCGAGCACCGATTCCTGAAGAGAGCCGGATGCAGATTCTGATCCGAATCAACGATGACTGTCGAAGTTGGAAGGACTGGATATTCCATGATCCGCAGGGGATACTCTACGCCGAGATGGTGCACTTCATCGATCTTGCGTTGTGGCTGAACCCTTCCAAGCCGGTTAAGGTGTTTGCGGAAGGTTCCCGCTGTGGAAACTTTGCCATCGTCCTGCGATTCGAAGATGGCTCCATAACGACTATGCACCACAGCCTCTCAGGTCATTTCGACTATCCGAAGGAGTTGTTCGAGTGCACGGTGCGGCATTTCAGTATCGCTATGGAACAACATATTGAGATTCGGCAATGTGGCTTTGACGATGAACCAGCGTTGAAGGTTTTCCCCTATGATTCCGAGTGCTCTTGGGCTGTTCAGAAGGGAGTAGCGGGCTACTTTAGGGAGATGGAAGCAGAACGACGCCGAGCCAAGGCCGTGGGAGGAAACCCCAAGTGGCTCAATGTGAACAAGGGACACTATGATCATCTCGACCGCTTTCTCGACTGTATCGAAGGTCGAGGCTCCAACCCATGCGACGCCGCCGATAGTGTGCCGGTAATCGTTGTGGCGCACAAACTTCAAGCGGCCATTGACGAAGGCTGCCCTCTCAGTATCATCTCCGATGAACTGGAGGCTTCTCTCTAAAGGGAGAGGATTTGAGCAAATCCGAACTGGACTGCACATTGAAAGGAAAGCATCCATGAAACTGGTCAGTTACAGAGTGGGAAAGGAAATTCGTGGTGGCATCGTTGTTGGGGACAAGATTCTCGACTTGCAGAAAGTGCTTGGCAAAAGAGAACAGGAATCCATACTGTGCCTGCTTCAGGGCGGAGCGCCAGCACTCAAAGCGGCCAGGGAGGCCGTGGCGTCCCTGACGCATCCCAGGATGTTGCGTGCTTTGGTGGGCACTGTTGGATCAGTCAGACTGGAAGCGCCGATTCCGCGTCCAGGAAAGATTCTTGCTCTTGCGGGCAACTACGCGGAACACATCAAAGAAGGGGGAAAGACGTTCAAGGTCAAGGACACTATCACGCCTCGCATCTTCATCAAACCGGCCACCGGTGTCATTGGTCATGAGGCTCCGATCCCGTTCCCCAAAGCCGCGCAGTTCATTGACTGGGAAGGAGAACTCGGAGTGGTCATCGGCAAGTCGGCCAAGTACGTTCCTCGAGAACGTGCCATGCAATATGTTGCAGGATATACGGTATTCCATGATGTCAGTGAGCGGAAACTGCTGATCCGCAAGCGAAAAGAATCCAGCGAATGGGACAAGTTCTTCGATTGGCTCAATGGAAAATGGTTCGACGGCTTTGCTCCAATGGGGCCCTGGTTGGTCACGCGTGACGAGATCAGAAATCCCAACAATCTGAACGTTGAGACCCGTATCAATGGCAAGGTGGAGCAGAGTGGCAATACCAGCCAGATGATCTTCGATGTCGCCGATTTGGTTCACTACGCTTCGCAGATTTTCACACTGGAACCCGGTGATGTTATTGCGACGGGAACGCCGGCAGGTGTAGGTTCCGGGAAAGGCATTTGCATGAAGCCCGGCGATGTTGCTGAGATAGAGATTGAGAAACTCGGTGTTCTGCGAAACAGGATCGTGCGGGAAGCCAAGTCTCGATCCTGACGTTCTTGGGAGGGCGTACGATGATTCTCGGTGTTGTCAGCGATACGCACGGTTCACTCCTGTGGTGGCGCAAGGCGTATGAGTATCTCAAGGATGCGGACGCCATCATCCATTGTGGCGATGTCTTCTACCATGGCGTGAAGAATCCGATTCCGGAAGGATACGACACGCTGGGGCTGGCACAGGCGCTCAATGAGATTCGTGTTCCGCTCTTGATAGCCAAGGGAAACTGCGATTCCTCTGTGGATCAGGTGGTGCTGGATTTTCCCATGAGCAGTGGCATGGCTTCCATTCATACTCCAGGCGGAGTCGTCCTGGCACAGCATGGGGATGTGGCTGATCGCAGTGTTCAAGAGAAGTGGGTTCGACGGGCACATTTGGCGGCATTTGTCTCTGGACATACGCACATCCCGAAGATCGAAAAGGTTGGGGATGCGGTCCTCATGAATCCAGGCAGCGTCTCGATCCCGTTGGGAGGTAGTTTTCGAAGTGTAGGCAAGTTGATCCTGGATTGTAATCGCCGCTGTGCGACTGTCTTCAATCTGGAAGCATCTTGCACTGCAGTGGAAGAGGAGTTCTAGGATGTACATCAGTTTTCATGGACAACCCACCGATCAGCCGGTGGTGCGTATCGGCACGATTGGCTGCGGTTCTCACTCATTCCGCAACATCTATGCGACCTTTCAGTATGTTCCAGTGGATCTTGTTGCGACGTGCGATCTGTTGCTGGAGAAGGCTCAGGCGTTTGCCGATAAGTTCGGTGCCAAGAGCGCTTATCAGGATTACCGGGAGATGCTGTCCAAGGAATCACTTGATGCAGTCTTTGTTGTGGTGGGATACGACTCAAAAGGCCGTCCGAGATATCCCGAGATTGTTGTGGACTGTCTTGAACGGGGGTGCCATGTGTGGATCGAGAAACCACCTGCCTTCTCCACCGCAGAAATCACCCGTATGAAGGAAGCCTCAGAACGAACAGGAAAGAATGTCGTCGTTGGTCTGAAGAAGATGTTCATGCCCGCCAATGAAAAGGCCAAGCAGCTGATGGATGAGGAGTCTTTTGGGCGCACTTCTCTCGTGATGACCCAGTATCCGCAACACATTCCGAGTTTGGATGAGTTTGACCGATATTTGAACAAAGAAGAATGTGTCTGGTCAGTTGTTGGATTCCTGGATCACCTGTGCCATCCGATGTCGCTGATCGTTTTTTTGCTTGGTATGCCCAAGACGCTTTACTATGAGCGTGCCCCAAACGCAGCCGGACTTGCCACGTTTACTTTTGAATCAGGAATTATCTGTTCGCTGGGGTTGACCATCGGTTCCTCAATTAACGGAGGCATGGAACGAACCTGCATCATCTCCGATCGCGGGCGGCATATTGTGGTGGAGAACAACATTCGCCTTGCCTACCACCGAACTCCGCCTTCCGAGCCAGGTACGACCTACGGCAGCTCGCCGAACTTCTTTACCGGCACACCCGATCAGACCACCGCGGTCTGGGAGCCAGAGTTCTCCCTCGGGCAGTTGTACAACAAGGGGTTGTTCCTCATCGGCTACTACAATGAGATCAACGAGTTTGTCCGATCGATTCTGGAAAAACGGCAGCCGCTGAAAGGAACTCTCGACCAGGCATGGCAAGTGACCCGTGTGTTCGAGGCGTTTGCCGAGGGTCCCGGCAAACTGATCCAACTTTAGTGCACGATTCGCTGACGGTCAGATGATCCTTTCGAGAAAGCGTCGAGAGCGTTGATCCATCTGCGTCCAGTCTTTGATGAAAAAGCGGTTTCCGTCCACGTCCGCCAGCGCCAGGAGTCCGTCACCCAAGTCTTGAAGGGAATCGCGAATGCCCTTGGTGACAAACTCGCGGCGTCCGACCTCGGTATCTACATCGAAATAGACAGCGCCGTATTCCTCTTTCATCTCCACGATGCGCTTGATCACGGGTCGAAAATAGTGACGGTTCAGAGAAGACCTCGCCAGAGCCTGGGATTGTTCATCTAAAGCCTCCAAGTCTTTCACCATGCCGATGACTTTGTCTGCATGATTCATGAATGCAATGTAGTGACTGGGATCGGACAATGGGAACGCTCTGACTACCTTAACGTCGGGGTAAGAACGGTTCTCGTCAATCGTAAGGCGCAGTTTGTTGGAATCATCTCGGAACAGCCTGAGTGACTTCCCATCGAGGAAGATGAAATCTGGCTCCCGGATCAGGATCGGTCGAGAATGCTTCGGTAGTTCATCCATGATGATTCCTCTAGCCGTCTACCACTTTGATCGAGGACAGTTTCGACTGCATCTCGACCAGTTTGAAATACATGCCTTCCCTGGCAATCAACTCATCATGCGTGCCGAACTCCACGACTTTGCCGTCTTCCAGAACAAGCAGCCGATTTGCGTTGCGCAGAGTTGACAGCCGATGAGCGATAGCGAAGGTGGTGCGGTTCTTGACAAGGTTCTTCAGCGCCTCCTGGATCAGCTCCTCGGTTTCCGTGTCCACCGATGACGTGGCCTCGTCCAGGATCAGAATCTTCGGATCGTGCAGTATCGCTCGCGCGATGGCGACCCGCTGTTTTTCTCCGCCTGACAAGCGCGCTCCACGCTCCCCCACTCGTGAATCGTAGCCATCGGGGAGACGAAGAATGAATCCGTGGGCGTTGGCAGCGATTGCTGCCTGGATCACTTCGTCCCGCGTTGCTTCAGGCTTGGCGTATCGGATGTTTTCCAGGATGGAGTCGTCAAACAGATAACATTCCTGTGGCACGATGCCGATGTGTTGCCGAAGATCGCGGAGCCTGTACTGACGAATATCCACGCCATCCAACAGAATCGTTCCCTCGTCCACATCATAGAAGCGGCAGATAAGGTTGGTCATCGTAGTCTTGCCGACGCCGGATTTGCCAACCAGTCCAACCATCTCTCCCGCTTGCACCTCGACGTCAATGCCCTTCAACACAGGGCGATCCTTGATGTAACCGAAGTGTACATCCTTGAAAACGAAGTGTCCTTCCATAGACCGAACTGGCCGTGCATGGGGATCCTCGTAAACTTCCTGATCGGCGTCAATGATCTCGAACAGACGCTGGGCTGCAGTGAAGGCACGGTTGAGGTGATCTCCGAAATGCGTCAACATTTGGAGCGGGCCAAAGAACATGGACAGATAGCCGATGAAGGCCATCAGCGTTCCAAGGCTCAGTGTATTTCTCAGGACACCTAGCCCACCGAAGTACCACACAAGGTACGTTCCAATTGTCGTCAAGAAAGCGATGATCGGCAGAACGGTTCCCCACGTCTGTTCCGCCTCAGCGATCGCGTGAAAGCAGTCTCGGCTGCGCAAACCGAACTGCCCAATCTCTTTGGATTCCTGCGAGAAGGACTTGACAATCCTCAGTCCGGTAATCGAATCATTGGCACGGGCGCTCATTCTGGCGTTACGCTGCCAGAGTCTATGGTACAGCCGATGCAGCCTTCGATAGAAATGCATGGAAAGAAAAGTCACGATCGGTATCGGGATCAGGACCAGAATGGCGAGTCTCCAATTCAGGAAGAGCAACATGACGCAGATGCCCGCCAACTGAAGAAATGACGGGATCATAACGATGCCTGCATCGGTGAAGATGAAGTTCAGCATTGTCGTATCGTGCGTCAATCGAGACATCAAAGATCCCACGGGAGTCTTGTCAAAGCGGCGAAGACTCAAGCCCTGGATGGCATGATATACATCCACTCGCACTTCATGAATGATGCTTGACCCAAACCACGCGGCGAGCCGACTTTTGACAATCCCAACTCCCATTGCCGCAACGCGCACCAGCACGAGGCTGCTCACCAACAGAAACAAGCCCACGATACTCATTCTCATGGGGGACAGTTCCAACCCGTACGAATTAGATATCGAGCGAACCCAGCTCGTTACGCTTTCGGCCTTTTGGGTCAGGACATCGTCAACCAGCAGTTTGACAAGGTAAGGTGGTGCCAATTCCAGAACGGAGGAGGCGACAATGCATGTGCTGACAGCAATAGCGCGCCGCCAATGTGGTTTCATATAACGCCAAAAACGCTCGAGTACCTTTCGTTTCTTCAGGCACGCAGGACAGAAACTGCCTTTCTCAGGCAGCAACCTGCCACACTCCGGGCAGTTGAGGCGTTCTTCATCCTCCAACTTGAACTCCGGGGGCTTTTCGTTCTTCTGAGCATCATTGAGCGCTTTGACAATTCTGGAATACTTGGAGGACAACGAGTTCGTGAAACGAACAATTTCGATGCGCTTGTCTTTCATCTCGGCACGTAAAGCAATCGCACCCACCACGTGAACATTTTGGAAATTCTCGACATCTTTCAGGGCAAGGTCGAGACGTGGACGATCTGTCTGTCCGTCCGTAAACACCACGAGACGCCGATCGGTGACCGCAAGCCATTCCTTACCGAATTTGTCGTCGGTGCCGATGTCTGAGTCGGTCAGGAGAAGAATCGGCTCTTCGGGATCGAAGTACTTGCGAACAGCATTCTCTGCGGACATATCGAACGACTCCTCTTATCAGGACAATGATGCAGATTACACTTCAGGGCATTGACACGCAAGTTGACGTCGGATATCCCATTCGCACGATATGTGAGGAAGGGGCGGTCTGTCGTCTTCAATCAACGCTTGTATGTATAGTGGTGATGTCCTATGTTAGTGCCATAGTCTACCCAGTCAGGTGGCAAAGAACGGAGCGCAGTTACTGCATATGGCAGAACGAACTCGACGCAAGAATCCTACCAGCAAGGACATTGCCCAGCGCTTGGGGATCAACCAGTCCACGGTGTCCCGTGCACTTCATGGCAAGTGTGCCAGCCCGGAGATGGTTGCCAAAGTCAGGAAGGTTGCAGATGAGTTGGGTTACAGACCTCACGCAGGGGCGCGCCTTCTCGTCTCAGGCAGGAGCCATTCCATTTGCCTGATGTTCCCCGATCTTTCCGATCATTATCAGTTTCAGTCCATCGCGGCCTTCCATCGTGAGGCACGAAAGCTCGGCTACCACATTGTTCTGGCACCCTATGAGCGAGACGACACAGAGTTTGAAGAGTATGGAGACTACCTTGTTCGCGAGCGAAGAGTGGACGCGGTTATTGCGTACGGAATCATCCACCCTCGCTTTGATGCCGTGGTGGCAAGGCTGATGAGCCAGAACGTCCCCACTCTTACCATTGGTCCCTGCCACGTTCCAAATGTCCATCTTCTGAACATAGACTATGATCAGTTCCGGCGCGATGTCGCCAACCACCTTGCGAATCTTGGGCACACAACAATCGGAGTGATCCTCAACACGATAGGAGATCTCAAAGGTGTTGAGGCGGAACACCTACATAGGATGCATGTCTTTCAGAACACGCTTCATGCCAGAGGGATTTCCTGGTCGCGCGGCGATCTTCTTCAGATGTGCATCCCCACTATCGAGAATGGGTATCAAGCGGCGAGGCATCTCCTCGAACTGCATCCGCGACCAACCGCAATCTACTCAAGCAAGGACGTGCTTGCCCTTGGTGTGCTGCAGGCCGCAAGAGACATGGGACTCCGAGTCCCGCAGGACTTGTCGATCACTGGTTTTGAAAACACCGAACTATCACAATTCTTCGACATCACAACCGGGGAATGCTCTCTAGATGAGGTTGCATCGAAATGCCTGCGCATTGTCATCGAGGTTCTGACAAGAGGCAGTGACAACTTGGGCGTTCTGTATGATGAGGTGAAGCCCGTTCTGATCATCAGAGGCTCCACAGGTGTAGCACCTAGAAACTCAAATCCGGAGCGGAGACAACACTGAGGCAAAGGCGGTAAGAACCTTCCATGGAAAGGAAGCAGCAAATATCTCTTGACAATTGCATACGTATGCAATACACTCTGAGAAAAATGAGATGTTGTTGTCAGTACGATGATTTGAACCGGCGTATATCCTTTTGTGCTGTATGTGGACATGGAGAGGAGGTGCCTCATCTCGAATCTCAACGAACCGAGAGATATTCTTGAAAGTGCGTGTATGAAAAAGGGTACTTGGATGTGTTTGGTGGCACTGAGTCCAAAAGACGCAGAGAGCGTATCGAGCAGACGTCCAAAGGAGAGGGCGTAGGCCAGGCGTCAGTGGGCGCAGGTCTACTCAGAAAGAAGGGTGGATGCGATGAGAATGATGCGCAGGGTATTGCTGGTGGGGTTGCTGATGGTTTTTACCGTTTCGGTTTGGGCTGACAAGGAAGGTGTATCGGGAAATGTTGCGGAGAATGGCGTCAAGCCCGGTGAATTCGTCGTACTGATGACGGATTCTGGTTTGACTCTGGTGAATCGTCCTGCGCTATCTGCGTTGGCAAAGCTCGATGCGGGGTCTCAGGCGGAAGGGATCGTTCGGCAGATTCTGTCAGGGCCGAGCGATGTCGAGCGTTCTGCAGGCATCAGGGAAGTCTTCCCTGCTGGAACGCAATTGGAGAAGGTGACGTTTGGCAAGGCGGAGAGCGTGACCTTCTACTTTGATTTTCCGAAAGGTTTTCTTGCAGACTCCGGGAATGTTGAAGGCATCTATGACTATCTGACCGAAGCAATCATCAAGAGTGTGCAGCATTTGGGATTCCAAACCTACCGCATTCAGGCGCGCGAGCAGGGTCAGGCCACCTACAGTTCTCTAGACAGTTTCCTGCCGAAGGTTGACTACCAGTATCAAGTCTCTCCAGATGAAGCAACACCTGAGAAGGGTTCTTCGAAGTCTACCGAGGAACCTTCCCTGTCGGGGTTCAACTATCAACCCGGCTTGGGAAGTGATCGACCGACTGGCGCGCTTTCGGGCAAAGCGGTTTACCTGAACCCCGGTCACGGAAGAACCTGGCGCGACACCACTGACTACTGGGGCTATCAGCGTCCGTTCATCCAGAACAACATCGAAGATCTCTCGAATGCAGATCTGGTCAACCAGTTGGTGATGGCATACTGCTACAACGCAGGAGCCGATGTCTTCAGCGTCCGAGAGATGGATTTCAACACGAGTATGGTCATTGTGGATAATGATGATGCATCTGGATATACAGAGACCGGTGGCAGTTGGACAACCAGTTCGCTGAATGGATTCAAGAATGGGCAGATTCCCTACCTCACAGGACAGGATCCTTTCAGCTATGGCACAAACCGCCTTCGCACCTGTGTGACTGGGAGTCCCACAGCCAGCGCTGAATGGGTGCCCAGTCTTCCCAAAGCGGGTTGGTACATGGTTTATGTTTCTCATTCAGCTTACACCAACCGTTCTCCGCAGGCACACTACAAGATCGTCCATGCGGGGGGAGAGACACACTACTATCTTGACCAACGCATGAGACGCTTCACTTGGATTCCGATTGGGCAGTACTACTTTGAATCTGGTACTGGTGGCAAAGTAGTTTTGTACAATGATTCCACCTCGACTTCTCACTACATCTCAGCAGACGCCGTTCGGTTTGGCGGTGGTCTCGGAGTTGTCTCCCGAGGCAATTCCGGAGTGAGTGGAAGTCCCCGAACCGATGAATGCTCCCGATACAACATCCAGTTTTCTGGATGTCCCAACTACGATGGCAGTGGCAACGATGAGTCTGATACATGGACCTATAGCCCCCGATTTGGTTGGTGGTTGCGAGATGCCGCGCAGGCCTACGGTGCACCGTCGCAGAATTCAGTCTTTCTCAGTTCTCATACCAACGCCGGAGGCGGTAGCGGGATGGGCACTTACGTCTATGATGGATATCAGAACACTTGGCACGATCGGCTGCGCAACTACATTCACAACGAAGTGCGTGATGATATTCGAGGTGCCTGGAATCCGAGCTTCATAGACCGTGGCAAGCACTATGGGAACTATGGAGAGAACAATCCCAATAACGTTGGTAACACCATGCCGATTGTGTTGGGCGAATGGTTGTTCCATGACAGTGCGGTGGATATGGCTCAATATCATGATCCGAAATTTCGCAATGTCCTTGCCCGAGCGATCTATCAGGGAATTGTGAAGTTCTGGGCAGCCGAGAACGGTTCTCCGAGTACGCTGTTACCCGAATCCCCAACGAACTTTCGTTGCGAGGTTCAGAGCACGACAAGTGTCAAGTTGACGTGGGCTGCTCCTGCGGCTGACGCTCAGGGTGGAAACGCCGCGACCGGGTACAAGTACTATCGAAGCACCCATGGACGTGGGTTTCCCGCAGGGACAGCTCAGACAGGAACCAGTGTTACAATTACCGGCTTAACTCCTGGAACAACATATTATTTCAAGATTACCGCCACCAACGCGGGTGGTGAGAGTTTCCCAACCGAAGTCCTTGCTGCCAAGATTCCTGCTGCAGCGGGCACTCCAAAGTTGTTGATCGTTAACGGATTCGATAAACTCGACAAGTCCACACGTGTTCGGATCTCTTACAGTGGCGATACATTGTACCGACAGAATTTCATGAAGATGAACACGCACGACTACATCGTTGAGCACGCCAAAGCCATCGATGCCTACGGTACAGCACTTGCATTCGATTCATGCGAACACGAGATCATTGATGCTGGGACAATCAACATGGTCAATTACGCTGGAGTCATCTGGATTGGTGGTCTGCAAGCAGAGGCGTGGACAGACGATCCCACGGTGGATACTTCGCTCAACGGCAGCATCCAGTCAAGACTTCAGACGTATCTCAATGCAGGCGGCAAATTGTTCATCTCCAGTGCCGAGTTGGCTTGGGACTTGGACAGGAGTGGAACCACAACCTTTGTGGACAACTACCTCAAGGCAAACTACTCCGCAGACAGCGCTGGAACATACACTGCCGTTGCCAAGGCCGGATCGATCTTTGATGGTCTCGGCAGTATGACCTTCGACAACGGCACAGGGAACACTTACAACGTCGTCTGGGCAGATGTCATCAACCCAGTCGGCGGATCTTCGGTGGCGATGGAGTACGGTAGCGCTGGCTCCGGCAGCAATGCGGCAATTCAGTACAGCGGAACCTACAAACTTGTCTATATGGGGTTTCCATTCGAGACTCTGACCAGTGTCACTAAACGAAACGACGTGATGACGCGCGTTCTGAACTTCTTGAGCGTTGCTGCAGCGACCCCGACCAATACGCCGACAAGGACACCCACAAGCACTCCGACCAGAACGCCAACCAATACTCCCACGAATACACCGACGAACACTCCAACGGCGACCAACACACCGACAAACACTCCCACAAACACGCCGACCAAAACTCCTACAAATACGTTCACCAACACACCAACCAATACTCCCACGAATACCCCAACGAACACTCCCACGGCGACCAACACCCCAACGAACACACCGACGAATACCCCGACGGCGACCAACACTCCAACAAACACACCGACGAATACCCCGACGGCGACCAACACCCCAACGAACACACCGACCAACACTCCAACGGCAACCAATACGCCAACAAATACGCCGACGAACACACCGACCAGAACTCCAACAAATACGTTTACCAACACCCCGACACACACTCCCACCAATACACCCGCCAACAGAGTTCTGTTGGATTCGTTCGACAGCATCGGCAGTTGGAAAGATCCAAACTACTCTGGCTCCACCAATGCTGATCCCGCATGCACCTTTACCATTGTGTCATCCCCAAAACGCGAGGGTACCGGTGCGGGCGATCTGTACTATGTTTGGGGAACGGGTACCTTTATCCGTGAGGTGAACAACGTGCTCGTCATTCCGGCACGTTCCGTACTGAATGTCTGGATATACGGCGACAACTCGGGACATGAAGTCAGGCTCTGTGTTCGTGACGCTGAGAGTGAACTCTTCGTCAATGCCTACACCGTCATCAACTTCAGCGGTTGGTACGAGTTGCGGTGGGATTTGGACAACGATCCCTTCTACTGGTACGCCAACGCGGGCGACCGGCTCCTCACTGGCGATCTGAAGTTGGACAGCATCCAGATTCATAAGGTCACTTCTCAGGAGACCGGTCATCTGTACTTTGACGAGGCGACTTACGACGAGTTTATCCCAACGCCAACACCGACCAATACAGCAACCAACACGCCCACGCGAACACCAACAAACACGCCGACCAATACGCCTACGGTCACCCCTACGGCGACGCCCACTCGAACAGAACGGATCATTGACGACGGCGATTCGGGCTATACCAAGAGTGGAACGTGGACCTATGTGTCCAGTGGCGGTGCCGAACCGTTGAATGGTGACTACAATTGGACAAACGCCAAGACCACACCTGACGCTTGGTCACGATGGACACCCGATATGAGCGGTCCTGGCAACTACCTGGTCTATGTTCGCTACAGACAGGGAACCAACCGTGTTACCAACGCCCCTTACACCGTCTATTACAACGGTGGCTCACAGACGGTCACTGTGAACCAGCAGGTAAGCGGTGGCACATGGGTACTCTTGGGAACATTCAACTTCCTGCAAGGCACCAGTGGCTACGTGCAACTGGACAACGGCCCCACGTCAGGAGGCACCGTTGTTATTGCTGATGCCGTGAAGTTCACACCCCAATAGGGGAGATATTATCATTCGACGGGGAAGGTAGCAGATGGTTCCTGGGCTTCCTTCCCCGTTCTTGACCAAATGCGTTCGACAGAGAGACCATCTGCCAGTGCTTGAGCCCGGCAAGGATTGCACCGTGATCCTCTCTTTCAAAAGGAGTTGAACTGATGAACCGTTTGACACTGCGCGGCGCAGGGTTTGTAATCGCGGCGGTTGTCTGCTGCAGTTCGTCATGGTCAACCATATTGGACACTTTCGACGCGATCGGCGGCTGGAAAGACCCAAACTACTCTGGCTCAACCAGTGCTGACCCGGCTTGCACCTTCACCATCGTGTCTTCCCCGAGACGGGAAGGCACGGGCGCGGGTGATCTGTACTATGTCTGGGGCTCGGGCAGCTTCATCCGCGAGGTCAACAGCACTCAGCCGGTCATTCCTGCGGACTGTGTTCTCTCTGTCTGGATATATGGAGACAGTTCAGGCAACGAAGTTCGACTCTGTGTCCGTGACCAAGAAGGGGAACTGTTCACCAATGACTACACCACGATTGACTTCACCGGATGGCATCAACTGAGATGGCAACTGCCCTACGATGCGTTTTCCTGGTACGCCAATTCGGGTGACAGGCTCATCACCGGCGATCCCAAGTGGGATAGCATTATGGTTCGCAAGGTTGGAGCTCAAAGCACAGGACACCTGTATTTTGACGAGGCTGAATACGCGCCAATACTGGAGACGCCGACTCCGACGCCCACCGGAGCGCTGAATCCCAATGTGCAGAAAGGTCCCTTTCTCCAGATGCAGGAGGAGACTTCCGCACACGTTGTCTGGATTACGGATATAGCATGCGGCAACCACCAGGTTGAATGGGGACTCACATCCAGTTACGGGAGCGTGGCAAACGACAACGTTGTCCGCAGACGCCATGAGGTGACGCTAACGGGTCTTGTACCGGACACCCTCTACCATTACCGGATCAAATCCGAAGGCAAGACTCTCAGTGGTGACACAACTTTACGAACGGCTCCGCCTTCTGCAACTGAGAAGTTGACCTTCACCATTCAGGGAGACTCACGGGCAATGACAACAGTCTGTCGGCAGATTTTTGAAGCCATGCTGCCCGAGAGTGTGAATGGATTCTGCCTTTCGAACGGTGACTTTGTTGGAAGAGGTGAAGACTGTTGTACGGACTGGTGGCAAACACAGTTCTTCAACCCAGCTGGTGCTACGCTTGCACATCTCTTCTTCTATCCAACCATCGGCAATCATGAGGCATACAACGAGAGCGCGGAGATCGTCTATCCTTCACAGTATGTTGAGATGTTCAGCCTTCCAACGGTCAGCTCTGCCACCGAAGTCTATTATTCCTTTGACAAGGGTAATGTGCATTTTGTCTGTCTCGATACCTGGTACTCCAATTTCAGTGTTGGTTCGGCTCAATACAGCTGGCTTCAGAATGATCTCGCTTCAACCGATAAACGATGGAAAATCGTCTGGGCGCACAACGGGCCTTACATCAGCCGAGACGGCATTCTACAGGGGGATGCCGTCTTTCGATCGGATGTCGTCCCATTGCTTGAGGGATATGAAGTCAACTTCTTTACACAAGGGCACTATCACATCTATCAGCGAAATGAAGTCAAAGGCATCAAGTATCTTGTGCAGGGAACCAGCGGCGACTTTCTTGGCGCTCAGGACTACAGCCAGTCCTTTGTCGAATTCTCGACCAGCGACTACTACACTTACACAAAGATAGAGATCGATGGGCCTGTTATGACCGGCACCACAAAGACTGCCGCAGGTGAAGTGATCGATGTTTTCCAGATCCACGATTACATTCTTGTGGATGACGGCGATCCAGGCTTCTCACTGAACGGTTCGTGGACATATCAGAGCAGCCCTACATACACGGAAGCGATTCGGCAGGATTACTATTACGTTGCCACGGCCACCACAGAAACCCGCTCTGCCATCTGGCGACCAAGTCTTGACGCGGGCGTCTATGATGTTTATGTCCGCTATCGGATGGGTTCAAATCGGGCTCCAGACGCTCCTTACACCGTCTACTACCACGGCGGCTCACAAACGGTTTTGGTGAACCAGACCATTTTGGGCGGCCAATGGGTGTTGCTAGGTCGGTATCCCTTCATTTCGGGCGATTCGGGCTATGTCAAACTGGCAAGCGGTCCAGCGGGAACTGGAAAGAACGCTATCGCGGATGCCGTCAAGTGGGTTCACGTTCAGTCATTGTCAACAGAGACGCCAACACCATTGCCGACCTGGACTCCCACTGCGACATTGACACCAACGGTTGTGGTAACTCCGTCCCCGACACAGACGAGCCTACCCTCTCCAACGGCCTCTGTGACGCCGTCAAACAGCGGCGTGAACAACTGGATGCTGTTTCGCTGAACGCAGTTGCGGCGTCCAGCAAAGAATTACTCTGCGGGGCGTGCCATCCGATCGAGATACTTCTCTTTGATTATGTCGTAGCCAACCAACTCGATCCCTTTCTTTGCGAGCAGCTCCTTGAACCGAGGATCGCAGAGCGCGTTGGTCTCAGCCTCTCGGTGCTCGGACATATTCTGGGGTGCCCAGGGATGAATGTCTTTCAGCACCGCGAGTTCGGGAGTGTTCATGCCCGGATGTCCCACCATGAGATAGAGGTTTCCTGATTCCAACTTTTCGATCTCTGCAAGGAGAAAATCGGCCTTCTTGTCCGGTTCGACTGAGTAGATGGCAGGACCTTCCTTCTCACCAAACCAACGAGATATTGCCAGACCGTACTCCCGCGCCACTTTCTCAAAACGCTCGCGCATGGCAGGGGTATCCACTGCGGCACTCATGTGATGATCCATATAGGAAATCTTCAAGCCCTTCTTCAGAGCCAGATCCACCTGCGCACGAATCTCCTTTTCTACTTCGTCCACGTTGGGATTGTTGTCGCGCAGTTGCTGACGGCTACCGAAGAACTTGCCCCACTCATCCACCAGAGTGGGCACTTCGGTGACAGGAGAAACAGGTCCCCAGCGGTACGGCATCCACTCGCAGTTCAGACACGTGTGGACTCCAACACTGATCTCAGGGTGCTGTTTGAGAAGCTCGACTGCCTCGTCAAGCCAGGGCGTTGTGACCATCACGGAAGCCGCTGTGACGCAACCTTCCTCGGCAAGTTTTTTCATAGCGAGGTTTGCTGCATGAGTGAAACCGATATCGTCCACTCGGATGATCAGCCGCGTTTTGCCATCTCCAAAAATCGATTGAGAGGACGAGTTCTCAGACTCATTCGTTTGGGCGGGGGAGACTCCGGATCGCGTAAAGACAAAGATCGCTGCAACAAGAATTCCAATGAAGACACGAAACATGATGATGATTACCTCCATCGATCGTTTGACAAGCCGAGCATCATATCTCGACCATCATTCGTATTGTACCTTGGCAGCCAATCTTGTCCACTGTAAAGGGCAGAATCCCTCTTTGACTCAACAGATGCCTTGCACCATGGTCACACCTGACCGTGAACATCATGTGTTCCGCGGCATCTGGAGCATCCGAATCCTTGACAGGCAATGGGAAATCGTCACAATACGCCGAAAGTGAGAATCGAATGAAAGACTTGTTTCGAGAACGTAACTTTCTCTGTCTCTGGCTGGGGCAGTCCATATCGTCGTTTGGCGATCGGTTGAACCAGATGGCGTGTGTTGCCCTTATTTCTGCGCTGCTGCCGGGCTCGACCAAGGCGGTCGCTTGGTTGTTCACTGCATCCCAACTTCCTGTCCTTGTTCTTGGTCCTATTTTGGGTGTCTACGTGGATCGATGGGACTCAAAGCGTTGCATGCTTACATGCGATGTCCTCCGATGTCTTCTGGTGCTTCTGATTCCATTGGCATTGTTCTTGTGGCCAATTGGGCAAGGAAACGAGCATCCACTTTTGACTTCCCTGTCCCCAAAGCAATGGCTATGGTTTCTGAGTTCAGTTGTGTTTCTTGTGGGAGCGCTCACGCGAATGTATGTCCCCGCCCGGATGTCCATCATGCCGTTGGTGATCTCTCCAAGGATTCTTCTGTCGGCAAACGCGATTCTCACCAGCTCCATGTTGCTGGCAACTGTGGTTGGTCTGGCAGCAGGGGACATCATACTGGGAAAAGTCGGCTGGAAGGTTGGGTTCATCATTGACTCGGCGACCTTTCTCGCTGCCGGTACATCCATCTGGTTTCTTGTCGTGAGTCGCCAGCGGATCACCTCACGAGACATGGCGATACAGAATGGTCAAAGCGCTGTTCAGAACCACTTCTGGCACGAACTGGTCGAAGGCGCACACCTTCTGGTCACACACAAGACCATCCTCGTTGCCGTTGGTTCCATCTGCATGCTGACGGGTGGTGCGGGTGCGATTCTTGTCCTGATCACGGTCTC
>JAKQFZ010000663.1 GCA_029558215.1 Candidatus Omnitrophota bacterium | reverse complement strand
AGTTGAACAAAACTGCGCTTGAGAATCTGGGTGTCCGAATCAGAACCGTTGTACCGAACTACTGCAGTGCCGACGTACCGGCGGACTCTCTCCTGGCAGTCGCTGAATTGGATTTCATCGAAGTGATCGAAGGTTCGAGATACGGAGATCTGTTTCTCGATGCTGCGGTTCAGGAAACCAAGGTAAATCAGGTTTGGAACAGCCTTGGATTTGATGGCACCGGTGTCATCGTCGGAGTGGTGGACTCCGGCATTGACTGGGCGCACAGCGACTTCAGGGATTCCGCAAACAAGACACGTCTTCTGTCCATCTGGGATCAACAAGTGAATGGGACAGCGCCGTCGGGATACGACTATGGAACAGAATGGACTCGGGCGCAGATTGACGCCGGACAATGCACTCAGCAAGACGAGCCTGCTGCAGGGTGCCATGGAACCCATGTCGCAGGAATTGCCGCAGGAGACGGTTCGGGAACAGGAAATGGACAACCCGCAAACAGGTTCAAAGGTGTGGCACATCAATCCGAGATGATGTTCGTTAAGTATAAGGACTTGGACAGTGCGACAGATGGTGTGGCCTACATGTTTCAGAAAGCACAACAGGCTGGCAAACCCATCGCAGTCAATATGTCACTGGGCACAATTGACGGACCTCATGATGGAACAACTGCCTCGGAACAGTTGCTGGCTGGTGTCTTGGGAACGGATGTTCCGGGACGCTCGTTGATCATCGCGGCCGGCAACTCGGGCAGCCAGACAATTCACGCTCGGTCAGCAAGTCTACCCGCAAAGATCGGAGACACCCCCGCATCATATCCGCACATTGTCATGACTGCCTATCCGAGAGAGTATGTCGGTGTTGTTCCCGTCGTGCCGGTGGAAATCTACTATCCGCACGGCAGCAATTTCAAAGTCTCCGTCGTCTATCCAGCAGATGCAATGTACACCCAAACTGCGCAGACTCCTTGGGTGGAACCTGGGAACACCTATGAACAGACCAGCATTCAGGTTGGCCCTCTCGCCGGTGGGTACATCGGCATCCTGCATGAGAGCCCAAGTGCGCTGGGCAACACAGATCTGAACCGCGTTCTCATCGTGCTGGGGAACAACTCCAACCCCATGATCCCGCTGGAGTCATACAAGTATTACATTCTGCTTGATGGTGCGGGTGTCGCCATTGATGCCTGGCACATCTTCCGAGACAAGGGGTGTCTTGTGCCTCGCTCAGCAGTGACCAACCCACCCACGACGATGTTGGATGCCGACGACTGGTACACAGTGGCACGGCCTGCAAGCATGACGGGATCGATTTGTGTAGGCTCTTATGTCAGCAAGACACAATGGACGGATGTGGATGCTCAGACACAGACGCAACAGGGAGCCACACTGAACGCCATCTCGGGCTTTTCGAGTCGAGGCAGACGGCGGGACGAAGTTCAGAAGCCGGATCTCTGTGGACCTGGTGAAGTCATCATTTCGACACTTGCCGCCAACTACACGGACGCTCCAAGAGCCCATGTGGAACGCGATGGCGTGCACCAGAAGATGCAGGGAACGAGTCAGTCTGCACCGCATGTGTGCGGTGTCGCGGCTCTGATGCTTCAAAAGAATCAAACACTGACGCAGAGTCAGATCAAGAACCATCTGAAGAATACCGCCATTGACCAAGGCACGAGCGGGTGGGACGGCATCTGGGGAGCGGGAAAGATGGATGCACTTGCGGCTCTGAACGCAGTGCCCGCTGACGGAGCAACGCCGACACCGACGGCAACTCTCCCACCGACACCAACCAGTCCACCGGGAAATCCAGGAGACGTCAATCTCGATGGGCTGCTCGATACACGCGATGCCATTCGACTGCTGAGACATGTCGAAGGGATTGAGGTTTTGACAGGACAAGCGTTGGTCAACGCGGACGCGAATCAGGACTCTGCTGTCAACAACGCCGACGTGGACTGGATTCTCGACCGAACGGTCGGGAAGTAGATCACAAAAGGGAGACAAGACCATGAAGCGAACACTCATCCTCATAGCAACCATTCTCCTGATTGCCTCAACCGGCTGGAGTACCGGTGATCTCGATCCTGTGCTTCTTCAGAAACTTGACCCTTCGCTCATCCGAGAGTTTGGAATGCTGAGTCAACCGATCAGCATCACGGGCACCGGCAGACCCTTTCAGAAAGAGACAGCGCTACTGAAACCGCAAGACAGGATGCCTTCAGAGCCAGAACGCCTGGTCAACGTGACGAAAACAAGACTGGGCAACGACGAGTTTCTGAACGTCATGATCCACCTTCGGGAAGACAAGGATGTCAAAACGCTTAAGAACCTTGGCATTCGAGTCAACACGTTGTCCGGTGGATGGGCAACGGCGCTGATTCCCAAAGAAGATTTGGTCGGTCTCCTGAGAAGACCTGAAGTGCTTTACATTCACGCCTCAAAACCTGTTTTACCCTGCATGGATGTCAGCGTTCCTGCAACGCGGGCTTCCGAGTTGCATGCTCCATCAAGCGTCAAAGGACAGGGAGTGCTGGTGGGCATTGTGGACTCGGGCATTGACTGGACTCACGAAGACTTCAAGAAGCCCGATGGCACCTCTCGAATTCGGTACATCTGGGATCAAGAAGATACCGTCGGCCCCAATCCGTCTGGATTCAGTTATGGAACGGAATGGACAAAGGCACAGATTGATGTAGGAAACTGCCGAGAGACAGATACGAACACACACGGCACACACGTTGCTGGAACCGTTGCGGGCGACGGTTCAGCGACCGGCAACGGACAGCCTGCCAACCGTTTTGTCGGGATGGCTCCCGAAGCAGAGATTGTCTTTGTTAAGTACAGTGACGATGAGAACTCCATCGTGGATGGTGTGAGCTACATTTTCCAAAGAGCGGAAGCGCTTGGCAAGCCGGTCTCAGTGAACATCTCTTTGGCAACGCAGCGTGGGCCTCACGACGGAACGTATCCTCAGGATGCTGCTTTGAACAATCTAGTTGGAAGTGGAAAGCCAGGGAAGATACTGTGCATTGCAGCAAGCAATGAGGGATACAGCCAGTATCCGATTCACGCGGGTGCGACCCTGGCAACTCCGGATCGGGGGAACGACCTCTATCCATATACAGCGCATCGTCCCTGGTCGAATCAGCAATTCTTCATTGCTGAAGTCTGGTATCCCGCTGGGCAGACGGTAAACCTGCGCCTGTGGGTGCCGATGGAAGGGGATCAATGGGCATCCACTGCATGGGTTGTCCCTGGTGAGACAAAGACATTTGACATCAACCAAGGTCCCATCGCGGGAGCAAAGGTTCAGATTACGCAGCAGTCTCCGTGGCAGGGAGGCAACAGCAGTCTGAACTACGCCGAAGTGGCACTGTGGAACCCCAATCAGACAACACTCCCCATCGGGAGCCATCCGTACTACCTTGACTATGACGGAGCGGGCGTCACCATAGACACGTGGCAGCCGATTCGTAACACGGGTGGATATATCGCACCACCTGGCGGAACGGATACATGGCGCATTTCCGGAGACAATGCCAAGACAGTTGGAAGCCCCGGCAGCACGAAGAATGCAATTACAGTCGCATCGTACGTCACCAAGAACACTTGGGTTGATGTCAACGGACAGACCCAGACTCAGCAGGCTACCGTTGGCACGATTTCCGAGTTCTCAAGCCGAGGACCGTTGCGCGACGGCTATCAGAAGCCTGAGATTTCGGCTCCAGGAGAAGTAATCGTCTCAACGCTTTCGGTGCAGGGTCAAGGAGTCAACGCGACTCACATTGA
>JAKQFZ010000662.1 GCA_029558215.1 Candidatus Omnitrophota bacterium | reverse complement strand
CTCTGGCAAGATCCACCATCTCGGCATCAATCTTCTTTGTATGTGTCCAGCAGTGTTCCAAGTCATGGACGCTGATCTTACCGCTTATGACGCCCACCATCTTGGCACCGGTCTCTCCTTGAAGAAGCACGTCCACGGCTGCCTTGCCCAGACGCGCAGCAAGCACGCGATCCGGAGCGACTGGAATCCCGCCACGCTGCAGATGTCCGATAACGGCGACTCGAACGTCCAACCCCAGCGTCTTCTCAATGCGGTACGCGATTTCCATTGAAGAGCCGGCACCCTCGGCGACGACCACAATGCTGGAAAGCTTCCCTCGCTTGGTGCCTTCTTCGATTCGCGTGAAGATCTCCACCAGGTCGTAAGGGACTTCCGGCATCAACACCGCTTCTGCTCCGCCGGCAATCGCCGTCTCCAAAGCGATAAAACCGGCATGGCGTCCCATCACTTCCACCACAAACAGCCTCTCATGGGAAGTGGCTGTATCGCGAATTTTGTCAATGGCGTCCAAGGCGGTATTGACTGCCGTTGCGAATCCGATGGTGAAATCCGTTCCGGAGATGTCGTTGTCAATGGTGCCGGGGACACCGATGACCGGAATACCACTGAACTTGTGGATTGCATGTCCACCGCGATAGGTGCCGTCTCCACCGACGGCGACCAATGCGTCTACTCCGAGCTCTTTGAGTATTCCGGCTGCCTTTTCCTGGCCTTCCTGTTGGTACATCTCAGCGCAGCGAGCACTGAGAAGGATGGTGCCACCACGATTGATGATCCCACCGACATCAGAGATCTTGAGTTCCTTGAATTCTCGGTTCAACAGACCGTCGTATCCGCGGTAAATGCCGAGCGTCTTGATCCCATGAAAGGCGGCTGTTCTGACCACCGCCCGAACCGCGCAGTTCATTCCCGGGGCGTCTCCACCACTCGTCAGAACCGCGATCTGCTGAATGCGCCTCTTTGCCACTTTTTTGCTTTTCATCTTCAACCTCAACCACTATTTCCAACGAGATTACCTTCAAACCGTGTCGTTCACCAGGCGCACGACAAGACCCCGCCGATCACGAACTTCAGAAATGGAACCTCTCTCAACCACGGTCCACACAACCGGACGATCAGAAGTATGAAGACGATGAAGATCAGCCCGAACACAATCGGACTGAGCGCCATCCAGACTGCTTTGCCGATGGGCGCTTCGTAGATTGCCACGAAGGCTGCGCAGAACAGCGCCAGCGCCACCAGTCGAGCAGGGATAATCAGCAATGGAAATGCCATTGGAATGGCAACCGCCGCTGTGATGATCAGGGAGATGCGGAAAAGCGGCGCATAGTCCGCCTGGACTTTCAACGTTCGCAGACAGACCAGATAGGCTGCGGCGCAAAACAGAGAACCTGCCAACAGGGCAAGCGGAAAGCCGACGAGTAGTTCTGCTTTTCCTACACCAAGCCACGCCAGAACACCCGCAAACACAAAGTTGATCGCTGCAAAGACGACAATCGGCGTGATTCCGGCTTCGTGAACCGCCTCTGCAAAAAAGGCGACTGGTTTGGTGAACAACCGACTCCAGATCCCCACATACGATTCCACAAATTCCTGGATAGACTCCCGATGCTCTTCACCATTGGCCATGATCCATGTCCTCGCTTTCCGGCTGTTGCCTGATTCTCTCAAACAGAGAGGAAGAAAAGCAGTCTCCAACACGGACAGACGCCAAACGACTGCACAACGGTGGACGCCTTGTCTTCCTCTCCGTTTGTCTGAAAGAAAAAACTACTTCTTCTTGCCGATCCACGGCATCATCGAACGCAGTTCCGCGCCGATTTTTTCGATCAGATGGCTGGCATCCTGTTTCTTGACAGCATTGTAGACCGGTCGGTTGACCTGACACTCCAGGAGCCACTCGCGAGCAAACTCACCGGACTGAATCTCCTCAAGGATCATCTGCATCTCATCGCGGGTATCTTCGGTGATGATCCGACGACCGCGGGTCAGGTCACCATATTCCGCCGTGTCACTGATGGACTCACGCATCCCCGAGATGCCCTTTTCATAAATCAGATCGGTGATCAATTTGACTTCATGCAGGCACTCGAAATAGGCGATTTCCGGCTGATAGCCCGCTTCGATCAGCGTCTCGAATCCAGCGCGAATCAACTCGGTCAGGCCACCGCAGAGAACGACCTGCTCCCCAAACAAATCGGTTTCGGTTTCCTCACGGAAAGTGGTCTCCAAAACGCCAGCACGAGTGCCGCCAATGCCCCTGGCGTATGCCAGTGCGGTTTCTTTTGCCCTGCCGGAAGCGTCCTGCTGAACGGCGATCAGGCACGGAACCCCACCACCCTCAGTGTAAACGCGGCGAACCAGATGCCCAGGTCCCTTCGGCGCAACCATGATGACATCCACGGTCGCCGGCGGAACGATCTGGCCAAAATGAATGTTGAATCCATGGGAAAACAACAGGGTCTTTCCCGGTCCCATCGCCTGCTGAACCGCACCGCGATACAGCATCGCCTGCGTCTGATCCGGAACCAGAATCTGAATCAAGTCCGCCTGCTTGGCTGCTTCTGCGGCAGGCATCGGCTTGAAGCCATGCTCGACCGCGAGATCATAGTTGGCGGTTCCTTCCAGTTCCGACACGATGACCGTCAAGCCACTGTCTCGGAGATTCTGCGCCTGGGCATGACCTTGGCTGCCGTAGCCGATGACAGCGATCTTTTTGCCTTTCAGAATGTCCAGGCTCGCGTCCTTGTCGTAATAAATCCTTGCCATAACTTCTTCTCCCCTCCAGGGTTTTCTTTTGCCTTCAGTCACAAAAACCAAAGGCGGCGCTTGGAACCTCTTCCCAGGCGCTTTGCTTTGTTTGTTGTTGCGATGACACGTCCTCGAATCTTGAGGCCTGATTCCAAGGTTCGTGTCAAACGGAACAATGGGCATCCTAGCACAAGTGAAGATTTTGTGCCGTGCAAATTTCCAGAGATGCGGGAAATGGGCGGATCCGGGTGTGCTGTGACGAAGCAAGTCATGATCGCCTCACATATCCTGAATAGACTGACTCTGGTGTTTCATCGGTATCGCACTTGACAAAACTCGATTGGCTGGACAACCATGGACTATTCTAGCGGTTTTCAGACGGTGCAGGGATTCGCCCCATGAGTGGACATCGCTGGTGTAAGGGGAACGCTCACTGCTTGTCGAGCAGCCCCCAATTCGGATTGAGTCTTTCGGAAGATGTTGACGGGAGGAACACCATGAGAACAGAACAAATCGCAACAGGACTTCTTCTGGCAGTGATGATCGCTTCATCGGGTTTTGCGGCACAGGATATTCCTGATAGTTGGTTATCCCAAGTCCAGAACGACATTGCCGCCTCGGAATACAACATCACCTTACAAAGTGATGCTGCTCCTTCGACCCTTGGGGGAGAGGGTCGGGGTGAGGAAACCTCTTCCTGTCCCGATTCGACAAGGGGGGATCTTCTTCCTCCATCCCCCTTACTAAGGGGGGATCAAGGGGGGATTACCGGCTTCTATCAGGCACCCAACCGCAAACAAAACCTCCGAACGTATTTCACCGATAGCGGCATCCGCGTTGTGCGCCGCACGGAAACCAACCCATCATGGGAATGGGGTCTGGAGCTGGTGGGATGTGTGAAGGATGAAGGCGGAGGGATGAGGGATGAATTGGGGAACGCGCCGATTCCACCTGTCGAGGGAAAGAAGGCAACGGGCAATCGCATCGAGTTCAACCGTGGCAACGTGACCGAATGGTACGTCAATAGCCCCGAAGGCCTGGAGCAAGGCTTCACAATCAATCAACCACAGAGTCTCAAAGACACAAAGGACAGTGATAATGCCTTGGT
>JAKQFZ010000643.1 GCA_029558215.1 Candidatus Omnitrophota bacterium | reverse complement strand
GCGGTGAGACAATCACCTTTGCACCCAGAGTGCTCTGCACATCCGGTCGCGCAAAGAGAGGGAGCTCCTCATCCACGTTTGGAATGATGACGTCAATGTCCTTAGCGATGACCGTCTCGTGAACGCGATCGAGGAAAGCCTGTTGCTGACGCGCAACCGGAAATACGTATCCTTCGTCTGCCAGAAATAGTCCGGCAGAATAGGGAGAGGCATCCGCGCCAATGACATAGTGATCCGTTGTCTCTTTGAGAACCTTGATCGAGTATATTCCTGATCCGCCACCGGCTCCGGTGATGAGGATGTTCATGCTTACTTTGCCCTCCCGTTCACATCTGAGGCTGTCAGCCATCCTGCCACAGCGCCATAAATCCGAGCACTCCACTTCGGAAGCCCACTCCAGCAAGTTTGGAGAAAACTGAACACAAAGCCAACTCCTTCAGCCAGGGCTCCAACAAACAAGGGGACTGCAATCTCGTGCGGACGGAGAAAGGAGCGCTCAGCGAGAAACTTTGCCTTTGACCATATCCTTCCGAAGAGCCAAAGAAACGCCAGGACGGCCAAGAGATGAAAAATGCCGCTCCAAAAGCCTAGCAGCATGAGAAGCAAAGTCAGAACAGAGGGTGTCAAAAAATACATCGCCTCTTTGATGACTTCTTGTTCCTGTCCGTCCAGGAGATCGTTTTCAAGAAGACTCTTCCAGAATCTCGGTCGGCAGTTCATACGCCACAGATCACCAAGAGTACTTGCTCGCCTGATAAAGACAACCGCTAGATCGGCAAAGACAATTCGTCCTCCCATACGCTTGATAGTCTCTGAAATCAGCACATCGGGTTCAAAGGCGTCCGAGAAGCTCTGAATCACTGAGGCACAGAGCGTCCTCGTGCGATATATCCCCACAAAACTGTCGCAACGGCTAAAAACACCCTCTCTCGCCGTCGCGAGACAACGCTCGTCGTAGATGACTTGCTGGACTCTGGCGGGTGTTTCCGTCTGCTCGGTGACCAGTCGTCCCCTGACACCGTATACGGTGGAATCCACGAAAAACGGCACCGTCTTTGAGATCCAATCGAAACGCGGGATCTGCCCCGATTCGAGGAATGCAATGAGAGGGAATCGCGCCACTCCAGCACCAAGTGCGATCTGTCCCACTCTGCTTGTATCCAGACAGCGGATTCGTCGGACTGGCAGATTGGGATTGCTCAGATCAGTCAGCGTTGCGAGGTCATCAAGCACAATGATCTCGAACTGCCAAGGCTCGCAGTCCTGCTCAATAAGGGCTTCGATGGTTTCGCGAAGACGGGAGGCGTCCCCGCAGGTAGAGACGATCACGGACACACCTGGCATCAATGGATGGCCTTTCTTCGAGAACTCAGATGAAGCGGTTTCAGCGATTCCTTGACTGTGCATCTTTCGCCTTCTGGATCAAATCGAAAAGTTGATCCACTTTAGGTGCTTTGGGCTGCTCTTTCCAGACTCTTTCCAGTTTTTCGGCTGAGTAGTTCTGCTCCAAAAAATCAGTGATTGCAATCAGGTTCTCCCAGCAGCTTTGAACACTGGGACAAGGCATTCCCTGCAGCAGCGTTCTGCAGTATTTGAAGGGAACGGAACCACCGAGTTTCGGACAACGCCAGACCGTCTTTTCGTCATACACAATGAGGCTTGAAGGACAATCCATCGGTTTACCACCTCCTGTATGATGCTTCACATGCAGTTTCTCAACCGCGTTTCTCAGCCCAGCAACTGCCGTGACTCTCGCTCATTTCCACCCCGCCATCGGAACTTGGTGAACAGACTCACTATTGCTTCACAACTGCCTCTGTACTTTCCAACCGATGATAGCACAACTCGCGCTGTCCGCGTCAATCACTTCCGGCAGGTTAGCACATGCAGGCATGTGGGCTATGCCCACTCCCACAAACGCTTGTTCATTGGAAGAAACAGAATTCCAAGTCTGATTTACCAGGAGCAGGTTAGCACCTGCAAGC
Organism: Candidatus Omnitrophota bacterium; assembly: GCA_029558215.1. Taxonomy (GTDB): domain Bacteria; phylum Hinthialibacterota; class Hinthialibacteria; order JAKQFZ01; family JAKQFZ01; genus JAKQFZ01. The sequence goes on along the minus strand of JAKQFZ010000643.1, from coordinate 3,914 downwards.
GTGCGGGCTATGCCCACTCCCGCAAATGCTAGTTCATTGGAAGAAACAGGCTTCCAAGTCTGATTTCCTAGGAGTATTCTGCTCTCATTATATGGTTCAGGTAAATGTTAGAAATTCTGTGAGCGATCCTGCCTGGGAGGTAGAAGTGAAGAGACGCTACATGGATGAGCCTCGTTCGCGCGTTATCGGCCTGATGTCTGGCACCAGCGTTGACTCCATTGACGCGGCGCTGTGCGATCTCTGGGAAGAAGACGGCAGAATAAGGACGATTCTGCTTGGGTTTCATGAGCACCCCATGCCTATAGGACTGAGAGAGCGGATATTCCGGGTCTTTGAGGATGGCGTCGGCTCTCTTTCTCTCACCTGTTCACTGAACTTCGAAATCGGAAACGCCTTTGCGGATGCAGCGCTCGCGCTCATTGAGAAGACCGGCATCCCAAGAGAGTCCGTCACCGCGATCGCTTCTCATGGTCAGACTGCCTACCATATCGCTCCACACATGGTTCAAGGCCGGAATGAATCTGGAAACGTTGCCTCAACACTCCAGATCGGCGAGCCGAGCATCATCGCGCAGCGAACAGGGCTGCCCGTCATCGCTGATTTTCGAGTGGCGGACATGGCAGCGGGAGGCAACGGCGCACCGCTTGTGCCATTTGCTGACTTTCATCTGTTCTCACGCCCCGAAGAAAGTGTTGTCATTCAGAACATTGGTGGAATCGCCAACTGCACTCTGATTCCTGCCTCAGGACGCATTGAAGATATTGTGGCTTTTGACACAGGACCAGGGAACATGATCATTGACGGTCTGACACGCCATTTCTATCCTGATGAACGTTTTGATCACAATGGAGTCCATGCTCAACGTGGGAAACCGATCGAACAAGTCCTGAATCATTGGATGGCGATGCCGTACATCAGAAGTCATCCACCCAAGACGACGGGGAGAGAACTGTTTGGAGAACCGTTTGTCCGAGAAGTTATTCGGGACTATCCGGAAACTGCACCTGATGACCTCATTTCCACGGCAACCTGGTTCACCGCTGCCTCAATTGCTTTCAGTCTCTGCGAGTTCATCATGCCCGTCTGGCAGTTCTCTGATCTGATTCTTGCAGGTGGTGGAGCGGAGAACGCATTCCTTGTTCAGGCTCTGGGAATCGAGATGCAGAGGAGGATGGTCAAGCGCTCAGTCAGAATTCTCAAGAGCGATGAAGTCGGCCACCCTTCCAAACCACGTGAGTGTGTTGCATTCGCGCTTCTGGGTCATGCTCGCCTTCGTGGAATTCCTTCCAACGTCCCCTCCGCAACAGGTGCCCGAGAGGCGGTCTTGCTTGGAAAGATCATCGAGCCGTGAGCCTGCCACAGGTGGCAGATTCAGTGCCTTTCGACAGACATTCAGAAGGTTGGGCTGCTCTTGTCCCGACAAATATGGAACCTAAGGTGACGAGGGCGGAGATTCACGGATTGTGTGACATAGATGTCCCATAAAAGGACAGAAATACAACGATAAGTCTCATGGCACGCCTCGAATTCGCTTGAATATCCGCACAAATGACATTCTGACAGTAGAGCCATATGTTCAGTCTAACCTGTTTATATTAAATGAGTTAATCAACTCATGGACGGTTGGATCGAGAGGTGGATCGTGGTCGGCAACGAAATTGGCACAACACCTGCTCTAATACATGAACAAAGCTAGTCACTGAGACAGCAAAAATCAATAGGAGGCGGTTATTATGAGGACAAGAGGTTTCACGTTGGTTGAGATCATGATCGTCGTAGCGATCATCGGGTTGTTGGCTGCAATTGCGATCCCGAACTTCATCCAGGCTCGTAAAGATTCACAGGCCAACTCCTGCTCCCAGAATTTGGAGCAGATCGCTGGAGCAAAAGAGCAGTGGGCATTTGCGAACAATGCACCCACAACGGCTTCCCCAGGAACAGCAGACTTGGCCGATTACCTTTCGGACAGTTTCACTTGGGAATGTCCTGCTGGTGGAACGTACAGCATCAACAACATGGCCACGAATCCGACCTGCAGCATTGGCGACCCGCATATGATTCGTTAGATTACCGTGACCATGATTGCTTGGAAGGCGGCGGACCTATGGTTCGCCGCCTTGCTTGTTTATATGGAAATCGCTCGGTAGTCCCTCAGTCTTTGTAACACGGCACTCCACCCAAACCTCAGCACTGAAAGCGGCCCCCTATCCTGTGAGTCGTTCGGAACCTGTACGAAACTGGGCGGTGTACAGACTGCACAGCACCAATGAGCGAGAACTCAACACCTTCTGACTCATGTCTCCCAAAGGGCGTAAAAAAGATCAAGGGCGGAAGAATCTGATTCGACCCTTCCGCCCCTGAGCCACTTTGGTTGGGCTCGAGGATGCCACCAGGCGGTGACATCCTTCACTGCAGTAGCCGTCTACTGAGGGGTGAACTTCACCGCGTCAGCGATGACCACCTTGCTTCCCTGCGCTGGGCCGTTATCCAGCCGGACGTAACCAGCTGTTCCCGATGCAAAGTTAAAGGTTCCCAGCAGCACCCAGGTTCCTCCGCCAACCGTCTGGTTGACGGCGATGGTCTGCGTACCGCCATTGTAGACAACCGTATATGGTGCATTGTTGGCACGGTTGCTGCCCATTCGGAAACGCACATAGACACTGTAATTGCCCGCTGCGGTCAGGTTCGGTGTCCATTTCGCCCATCGTGTCGGAGAGCCCGTAACGGTGCTCGCCCAGTCATAGTCGCCATTGAGTGGTTCGGTGCCACCGGCAGAAACATAGGTCCAACCACTGGATTTCGTGTAACCGGAGTCACCATCGTCAAGAATCCGTTCCACCGGAGTGACTGCCGGTGTTGGGGTGTTCGTTGGTGTGTTCGTTGGCGTTCGAGTCGGAGTATTGGTCGGTGTTCTTGTAGGCGTGTTCGTTGGCGTATTTGTGGGTGTCCGCGTCGGTGTATTCGTCGGCGTTCGCGTGGGCGTGTTCGTCGGAGTGTTCGTGGGTGCTGCGCCTACGTCCAACCAACGAACCGCGTCAGCAATAACCGCTTTACCGGCATCAATCGGGTAGTTGGAGAGCCGGACATAACCAGCCGTTCCGGCATCGAAAATGTAGCTCCCTAGGAGCACCCAGACTCCACCGTTGATCGTCTGGTTCACTGTGACCGTCTGCGAACCCCCGCTGTAGTACACCGTGTAAGGAGCATTGGTCGGACGATTGCTGCCCGATCGGAACATCACGTAGACTTCATAGATTCTCCTGGCGGGCAGATTCGGTGTCCACTTTGCCCAAGCGGATTCAGAGGAGGCATTGGAATCCGACCAGTAGTAATCTCCATTGTAAGGTTGTGTGCCACCAGCGCTTACGTATGACCACGTTCCGCCACTTGAGTAGCCCGAGTCCCCATCATCCACAAAAATGCCGGCAACTGGCGTGTATGTTGGCGTTTGAGTGGGTGTTCGAGTCGGGGTTGCGGTCGGTTGAGTCGCACTCCAGGCAAATCGAACAGCGTCTGCCATAACTGCCTTGCTTGCCTGGGCATTGTCGCTCAACTCGATGGAACCTGTTCCAGACTGGAAATAGAAAGTTCCGAGCAGATTCCACTTGCCACCGTTGGTGGTCTGATCCACCAGGAACGCCTGAGAACCACCTGTAAAGTTGACCGTGTAGGGCGCGTTGTTGGGGCGGTTGGTTCCTTGGGGATACCAGACGTACACGTCATAATTGCCTGTATTTGAAAGACTTGGTGTCCATCGCACAACATCGGCACCTGTGCCGGTGGTGTTGTAGCGATAGTTCGCTCCGTATTTATCCGTCGCGGAAGTCCCAGTGTTCCACGTCCCCGAAAGTACAGAAAAGCCAGCATCTGAGTTGTCTACCACACCCGAAAGAGACGAACTCGGTGGCCAAGTG
>JAKQFZ010000020.1 GCA_029558215.1 Candidatus Omnitrophota bacterium | reverse complement strand
GTTACCACCACCTACTATTGCAGGAAGCACGGCAAAGTCTGCAAGCCCTTATTCACCGTGATGAACTGGTGGCTAAGGTACGGTGAAGACACCATTAGCCGTCTTGGGCAGTTTGACAGGCTACGAACTGATACATTTCAGATTTGTCTCAAAGGAGACAGCAGAACTCTCGATATCTCTGACGAGATCAAGATCAAGAATCCCGATCTTGCTCTACTTCTTGACAGAGAGGGAGCTCGAGGTATCTTCACAAGCCCTCCCTACGTAGGCCTCATTGATTACCATGAGCAGCACGCATACGCATACGAGATATTCGGATTCCAGAGGGAAGACTGTTTGGAGATAGGAGCCCTTTCCCGTGGACAAGGGAGGGATGCTCGACAGTCCTACATCGAGGGCATCTCTGATGTATTCATCAACTGCAAGCGTTTCCTCCGAAAGGGCTATGACGTATTTGCTGTTGCGAATGACAAATCCAATGCCTACTCCGAGACCATCTTTCAAATGAGAGAGAAGTGAATGACTATCAGCAGGAAGCAATCAGAACGCATCGAGGCTACAATTCTAAGCAGCATCAGAAGGAAGCTCGAATCGTACCGTCCGGAAACGCTGCACATGCCTTTTCACTATCGTCTGCTCGGACGCGACAGAATGGCACTCTTCTCTTTCATCCGTTCGCTCAACACAACCTTTGGAACCTCCATATTCGAGCCCGTAGCCGAAATCCTTGCAGGTGACAAATTCGCTCTGGCAAAAAGGCAATACGATGTCGGCTGTTGCATAAGCGAAAAGGCACAGTCCGAAATCCAGCGGATCATGAACGAGCTCACTGTTGGTACTGCTCCGAACAAGCTCGAGGAAATAGAGCGGATAAGACGCGTGAGCCGAAAGGGCAAGATGAACAAGGTCAAGACTGTGAAGGTCGATCTGTTTGTCAAAGACAGTAAAGGATCGGTCTTCCTTTTCGATATCAAGACCGCCAAACCTAATATCAGTAACTTTAAGGATTTCAAGAGGACGTTGCTTGAATGGGTTGCAATCTACCTGGCAGGAAATCCAGACGACGACGTGCATTCATACATAGCGATTCCCTACAACCCATACGATCCGAAACCCTATGAGCGCTGGACGATGAAGGGCATGTTGGATCTCGATCATGAGCTCAAGGTGGCCGAAGAATTGTGGGACTTCCTTGGACGTGGGGGAATCTATTCTGAAGTGCTCCGTTGTTTTGAAAGAGCTGGCAACGTCTTGAGACCCGAGCTAGATAAGTTCTTCGCCGCGTTTGCTCAAGCAACGTAAGGCCAGTTCTCGCGCTTCGTTTGTCCAAAAATAGAATACTGTAGTATGAATACCCTACAAAAGGAGCCACTCCCGGGAAGCGGGATTGGTTTCCAGTAAACGCACACGGGAGGTTTTGGGCATGTTATTTGCCATCAAGACGCTAATCATTGTTCTGCTTCTGACGACTTCGGTGACCGTCTGGGCACAGGAGAAGGAAGCCGAGAAAAAGGAAGAAGAGCCGATCAACTGGCTGGGCATTTTCGTTATGCACTACCACAATCGAGTCGGGCAGTTTCGACAGGAAAATCCAACGCTGCCCCCCGATCGCAGGAACATCGTCTTCGTCGGGGATTCCATCACGGAAGGATTTGCCCTGCCAGGTTACTTTCCCGGACTGCCCGTTCTGAATCGTGGCATCGGCGCGGACGGAATTGGATTCGATAATGACCGGGGAATTCTGCATCGGATGAATGAGAGTATCTTCGATTGTTCTCCGTCGGCGGTGTTTCTGTTGATCGGCGTCAACGATCTGCCGCAGGATCCCAAGACTCCGGAAGCGTGCATTGCGGGATATCGCCAAATCGTTGAAGAGATTCTCGCGAAAAAACCCGATACGGCGGTCATCCTGCAAACGCTTCTTCCCGTCGGGCTGAAGTACTTCTGGCATGAGAAAGTCAATCCCCGCATTTCTGAGTTCAATGATCTGATTCGAGCACTGGCTCAGGAGAAGGGGCTTGACGTGCTCGATCTCCATGCCCTTTACCGTGACGAGAAAGGGTTTCTTCCTGAGTCTGTCAGCAACGATGGCCTGCATCTCAAACCGGAAGGGTACCGAACCTGGGCGGAGCAGGCTTGGGCGCTGCTGCTCAAGCGAGATCTGGTGACCCAGCAACAGTATCAAGCGCGTCACAGTGCCGTCCACTACAAGGACTGGCAGATTCGGAACGGTCGGTTTTACGACAATGGCAAGTGGGTGTTTCTGAAGATTGGAAAGCCCCTGCGGAATTTCGCGGATGAAGTGCAAGTGGACAAGTTGATCGCCGATCTCGAGACGATCAAGAAGAAGGGCTACAACTGTCTGGAGATTAACTGCTATTGGCATCACTTCGACACCGATGGCGACGGAGTTCCCGATGTATCTTTGGAGCCGCTGAGACGTCTCATGGATACCCTCTACGAGAAAGGGATTTACCCTTGTCTTTCTGTGGAGACCTATGGTGTTGGTGGTGGACAAATCCCGGAAGGGTTTTGGCAGAAGTATCCAAACGCTGTCGCAATCAACGATCATGGCAAACCGATCAGCGACACCGAATATGGCACCGGCGTGCGGGTTCCCTCGATCTTCTGCGGGGAATACCGGGAAGCGGCGCATACGTTTATCAAATCCCTTGCGCGAGCATTGGATACTCGCAAGATCCTCTACTTTGAGACCACGGTGGAGCCTCAGTATATGGGGTCGGAAAACCTCTGCTACAGCACCCATGCACGAAAGGAATTTCAGGCTTGGGCAACAGGCAGGCAGATCGAATGTCCGCCCATGCCAGAAGGTTTTCCCATTCCCGCGTCGTTTCGTGATCTTCCGGTATGGAATCAGTTTCGTTCCGAGTTTCTGTCACAATGGATCAATGATGATGCTGCGGCGTTTCGAGAGATTGCGGGCGAGAAGGCTTTCGTTGCTGTTGACTACCTTGAGACCGACGGGCCGGAGATGGTCAACCGCCTTGGCAATCGGCACACATTCCTGAGTTGTCTGACCAGTCCGAACATCATCCAGGTCAACTGGCACTGGCACCTGATCAGAAAGACTCCGAACCAGGTTGCCTATGACACGGTGCGCCAAGTGATGAAGGAAACTGGACGCGACTGGGCAATCATGGAACACATGACTTTCAACGGGACGGATTACAGTGCTCAAGAGGCACCAGCGGTTCTGGAAAACACTCTGAAAAACGGAACTCGATTTGGCTGGGAGTTTGTGGATCTGGGAGCATCTTCAGCAAACGGCTTTTCAATGTATCAGGACGACTGGTCGCCCAAGCCGCTGATCGCTGTGGTGGATGATGCGTGGGCGGAGTGGCTCACGAATATCCAAAAAGATGAAGAATGATTTGGCCGGTTTGAGTTTCAGACCAACCCCAGACTTTCCGGCGAGCGCCGCGCCTTTCATTTGACCTGAGCGCTCTAACACAATAGGCTACTGGTCATCATGCTCACAGCGGCACAGGTTCGAGACATTATTCAAGAGCGGGGTTTGGCGATTCACAAGGTGAAGGGGCAGAATTTCCTTGTGGACGAGAACACCGTGCGCAAGATTCTTCGGCTTTCGAATTTCTCTCCTGTGGAGACAGTCGTCGAAATCGGTGCTGGTCTGGGGAACATGACGGCGGACATTGCAGAGCGTGCTCGACAGGTTTTCGCCGTGGAACTCGACGATGGCTACTGTGACTTCATGGTCGAGCGATTTGGAGCGCCGTGTGTGGCGGTTCAGGATTTGCGGGACGCTGCCAAGCCGATACAGGGTCACATTGTCGTTATCCGTGGCAGCGCCATGAGTTTCGATCCGGGATGGGTTGCCGAAGAGCGTCGTGGCATTGTGGTCTATGGCAACCTGCCCTATTGCGAGACAACACCAATTCTCGTGCATCTTCTGGAGCATCGCCGTCATATTGACCGAATGCTGCTTTTGGTGCAGAAGGAAGTCGGAGAACGAATTGTTGCTCACCCAGGGGCAAAAGACAAAGCCTATGGCAAACTTAGCGTAATGGTTCAGACGTATTTCGAACCAGCACTGTTGATGGATATCAGTCCAACTGTCTTCCTGCCCAGACCCGAAGTGCGATCGGCGTTCTTAAGTCTGGTGACCCGAGAGAATCCCTTTGGCCATCTGGGGAGCCCCTTGCCAGACGATTTTCCCGAATTTCTGCATCGAGTTGTCTTTCAGGCTTTCGCAAAACGTCGGAAAATGCTAAGAACACTGATGCCCGAAGGTTGGCCGTCTGTGTCGGCAGAGGACTGGAATCGGGTTTTTGCCGATATGGGCATTGACAGCAGCCGTCGAGGCGAATCGCTCAGCCCTCAGATGTTTCATCGGATGGCGCTGACCTTATACGGAATTGTCTATGGGAGTGAACGGTAATGAACATGAGAAGATTCTTCATCCTGGGTTGTTTGATGATCGTGGCTTTGCCTCTTGTCCAGGCAGAGGAGGGTACCGGTGTCAATATCGGTACAGGAACGATACTGCTGCTGCGCAAAGTGGAGCGCTATGGCGCGATTGTGCCTCGGGAGATAGATATGTCAACCGGCCGGTTCGCCTTTGATTGGTATCTGCTGCCTGGTGACGAGAAGAACTTCGGCTCGCAGGACGTTCAGTCGGGTTACAACATTGTCTATCTTGAGGACGGCAAGGCTGCGGTCAGTTTCGCCACGTTTGCGTTGCGACTCGTGCAAGGGCCTGGTGGTCAACTCTTGCTGCGCTCCGCCACCAAGCCTGGGCTACACACCAACAACATCTATTTTTCTTTCGCGCATGTTCCGAAGATCGAACAGGTCAATCTGGGCACCTATGACTATCAGTTTGCTCTGATGCAGGGGCCCCCACGCGATGTGCCTTTCGATGAAGATTTGGCGCGGGAAGCCTTTGCGCCCAAGCCGCCGATAGATGAACAGTTCCAGCCCGCCAATGCCACTATCGTTTCTGCTTCTGATTTGGTCTTCCAATGGCCGGCAAAAAGCGGGGCGTTGGCATACCGGGTGGATGTTGCTGTCATCCAGCCTTCGTTGCTTGGCAAGAAGCCGTATCCCATCGCCTGGGCGCGACGGACGTCGGGCACATCCATTGCCCTCAGTGCCATGGAAACGGTGCAGTATGACGACACCAGCAGTCCCGCTCCTTTTCGAGATATTGAAGGAGTGTTGGCTGAGAACGCACCACCGGAAGTCTTGAAACCGTTTCTAGGAAGACGAAAGACTCCCGGACCTCTTGTGCCCGGCCGTCTCTATGCTTGGCGCGTCATTCCATTGAAGGAATCAGATATGAACACTGCGTTTGACTTCAACTTCACGACGGCGACAGATTCGTTCTACAAAATCTGGATCGAGTTCAAGGTTGAAGACTCTTCAGCAGTGCCTGTTCCATAGCATTTGGAACTAACTACTTCACCGAGGCATGATTAGAATGGTAATCAAATGGTTCCTTCTTGTATTGATCCTAACCCCTTGGGCGCTGAAACCGATTTGTGTCAGAGCCGAAGAACCGCAGAATTTTACCCGTGCTGAAGACGTAATCTATGGTCGGAAATTCGGTACGGCGTTGACACTGGACGTCTTCACCCCAAAGGAAAACGCCAAAGGACTTGCTGCGGTCTTTATCATCAGCGGCGGCTGGACTTCAGGGCATGAGTTTGTCAGCCACGAGGGTTTTGCATCCTGGCTTGCCTCGGGCTATACCTGTTTTGCCGTCGTACATGGCAGCCAGCCCAAGTACACCATTCCGGAAGTCATTCAGGACATACACCGTGCGATTCGATTCATCCGATTCCATGCCAACGATTACGGAGTTGACCCCAATCGCATCGCTCTTGCGGGCAGTTCGGCAGGTGGTCATCTGGCGTTGACCATCGGAATGTCTGGCACAGCAGGAGATGCAAACGCCAAAGATCCCGTTGAACGCGAGTCGAGCCGAGTTCAGGCAGTCGCTTGCTTTTTTGGGCCGACAGATTTTCTCAATTACGGGCAGACCGGAAGGGATTTTGAGATGGCGCTCCAGGAAGAACTGGCACCCTTCAAAGCGCCTTTTGACTTCACCGAATGGGACATCAAAAGCGGCAGATACGTTTTGATCACGGACAAGGAGAAGAAACTGGAGATCGCCAAACAGATTTCGCCAATAACACATGTCACCGAAGACGATCCTCCAACCTATATTATCCACGGTGACAAGGATCCCATTGTTCCCATTCAACAGTCTGAATCCATGAAGGCCGCCTTGGAAGCGGTGAAAGTCCCTGTCGTGCTCGACATCCGCAAGGGTCAGGGACACGGCTGGGAAGGTTGGCTGGACGATCTCGGGCTGTTTGCCGAATGGTTTGACCAGCACCTTCAAAAAGCGAAGTGAAGAACCGTCTCGCAACTTCGGGAGCAGTTCTTCACTTCAACTGAATCAACCGTAAGGTATCTCCCTCTCAATGACACTCAGTCCAAGGGGACTTGTCAGCCTTCCAGCAGGCATCCAAGAGAGTGGGCATAACCCGAACGCCCGCAGGTGCCAGACTGCTTAGTACTGCATCCATTCATTGACCGCCGGCGGATTGTGTGTCCGAATCCTGACGCCCAGGTCACTCGGGTACGTCGTGTGAGTGCTCGTCTGGAACCAGCTGCCATTGTTCCCGTTGGGGCTGATGTAACAGCGATTGGTCTCAAGTGGCGGGGAACCATTCCCGTAGTCTGCAGGGATAGGTGACGTGTAAGTGCTATTGGTGATCTTGACAACAGCAACAGCTTCTGGATTGGACGCGGGTCCAATGTTCGTCGGAGTGATGCTGACAGCGTGGTAGCCTGCTTCGGGGAATGCGTTGTCCAGAGAGCTGGCCAGGAGCGTTCCCAATGTTGTGGTTGCAGGATTGAAGCCATTGTAGAGATAGACGTCTACGTCTGTCGTGACATCATTTGTCCAGAACTCAATGGCTGTTGCCTGTGTGTTAGATGGCGCTGCATAGCGGCACAAAGCCCAACAGGTTGTGTTCGAATAACCCCAGTTGAGATTTCCCCAACCCGCATCGTCAAAGGAGAGCAGTCCACCGGAGGTGTCGTAGTTCTGATGGCTGATGATGTAGGAAGCCCAGGTGCCAATCTCGGCATTGGCATAGGCAATGTAGAAGTAGCCCTTCTCCGTTCCATATCCACAGGTGCCACCCCACCCTGTTCCCCAGCTGTTCTTGACGATCCAGCAACCTTGCCCGTCAATGCTGCCGTCATGGCCTCGATCATAGGGCTGGTTATCGTCCCATCCAACGATCGTGACCGCATGGTTGGTGACAGCAGATGCTGTGGTGGCAAGCCCATAGGTTCCGTTGTACGCTGCGAATTCGTCATACCAGGGGTCCCCAGGCCCAGCACCGGCGTAGAGCGAAGTGTATACAGGCCCCAGGTTCCAGATATAGTTCTTTAGTGTGTTTGTGTTTGCAACATAGTTTGACGAGATCACTCCCCAACCCAACAGTGTCTGTTGATACGCACATCCAGTATTACAGGACTGGTCTGACGTTACGTAAGGGTTGCAGGACTCCAGTTGGGTTCCGGTCTGAGAGAAAAGACACGCCATCTGATAGTTGTTACCGCCACCGCAGTTGGGATCGGTGAGATAGCACTCTTTGGCGTGATTTTCCGATAGATCGAAGAGCGATCCGCCTCCAATCAAAATCTTTGATTCAAAACACGCGATGGACGCGAAGGCATAGCAGGCTCCGCAGGAGCCCTGATTTTTGACCGGCGAAATCATGGAGGACCCCGCCGAACTTCGCCAATCCCAAAAAGGGGGCTGCAGGATTGTGATCTCTGCATCCCTCTGCTGCATGGACGCCTGAAGATGACTTAGATCGATATTCGGTGGTATAAAACCGGTTCCAGGGGGAAGCACTGGCTTCTGAATCTTTACCGGAACTGACGCAAGCGGTTCTGGAGCCTGCGCTGACGCAGAACCGGCCAAGACAAAACTGAATATGATGAACACGGAGACAGTGCCCAGTTTTCCAACAAAAGACTTTCTCATGATGACAGAATCCTCCTTTGTGCCCTGATTCGGAGACTGCAGACGGGGATTTCACGATATCAGGACACCTGCTTAACCAACTCATCCGATTGCCTGTCCGAAGACGCTGCACCTCCTCCCATTCAATCTCTGTCCAACGCTGGCTGGACTGCCGATATACCACCATCGGGACTGTGCCACGGATTCATAGCACAACGATGACAGCCACAATGTTAACTTGAATATTAGCCGATGTGTCGGCGTCTTGTCAATCTGCTATGGCACTTCGGGAAAAGCGCCGATTGCTCCAGGCAATTCTGAGAATAACGCCGAACCG
>JAKQFZ010000629.1 GCA_029558215.1 Candidatus Omnitrophota bacterium | reverse complement strand
TGGGGCGAAATGAAGAAGCGCTCTGATTGTGGTGCAGGCTTCCAGCCTGCATCCGATCCGGAAGAAGCAGCAGCAGGCAAGATGCCTGCACCACAACAAGTCATGGAAAACTCAGAACCCCCTCTCACTCTGGGTTCTTGTGTGCTCAGAAGACCCGAGATTGCACAGATCGTTCAGGATGCCCTTCTGCACTTTGAAGGGGAACGGTATAACCTTCTCTCATGGTGTATCATGCCGAATCATGTGCACGTCGTGTTTCAGCCCCTTGGGAGCCACCTGTTCAGTGATATCCTTCACTCCTGGAAGTCCTTCACAGCGAACAAGATTAATCGCCTTCTGCAACGTGAAGGATCTCTGTGGGAACGCGAGTCATTTGACCACCTGATCCGGCAAGCCGAGCATGTTGATTTCTTCTCCCGGTACGTTGAGGAGAATCCCGTGTTGGCAAATCTATGCGTTAGTCCAAAGGACTGGCCCTTCTCCAGTTGTGGTGCTCGCCATTGTGGTGCGCGCTTCCAGCCTGCATCCGATCCGGAAGAATCAGCAGGCAAGATGCCTGCATCACAATCGGAACAGACCCAGCCTGCATCTCTTGATTTTGTGGATCCAAGAACCACACCCTTTGTTGAAGGACGTAGCCGAGGTGAACTCCCACATCTGCATAAAGAAGGTGGGACGTACTTCGTTACTTGGCGGCTCTTGGACGCCGTTATCTTGAAAGAAAGCAAATCTTGTGGTGCGGGCTTCCAGCCTGCATCCGATTCGGAAGAAGACGCAGGCAAGATGCCTGCATCACAATTTAGGATTCCAGAGGGGACTTCTCCTGATTCACCTTTTGTCACAATCCTTGACCCCGCCACAGGAACAGGGACTTTCCTCGTTGAAGTCATAGACATTATCTTCAACACGATGCGGGAAAAGTGGGCGAGAGAAAAGCGCATCCCTTTGGAGATGGAAAGCCTTTGGAACGACTACGTTCCGAAACACCTTCTCCCCCGGCTCTTTGGCTATGAACTCCTCATGGCTCCCTACGCCATCGCACACATGAAGATCGGCTTGAAACTGTATGAAACGGGTTACAAGTTCACGTCCGACGAACGCGCCAACGTCTACCTCACCAACTCGCTCGAACCCCCTCAGGACAATGTCCAGCAAACGCTGGGTGACATCTTTCCCGCGCTGGCTCACGAAGCACAGGCGGTCAACGAGATCAAACGACACCAGCGGTTTACGGTGGTGATTGGAAATCCACCGTATGCGGGGCACTCGTCGAACATTGGCGTGTGGATTACAGGACTCATTCGGGATTACCACTTTGTTGACGGCGTGCCGCTCGGCGAGCGGAATCCGAAGTGGCTTCAAGATGATTACGTCAAGTTCGTTCGGTTTGGCCAACATCTTGCGAGCCATTCTCCGCTGAGCATTCTGGGCTTTATCACGAATCATAGCTATTCGGACAATCCGACGTTTCGTGGTATGCGGCGTTCGATGATGACGACGTTCGC
>JAKQFZ010000621.1 GCA_029558215.1 Candidatus Omnitrophota bacterium | reverse complement strand
AAAGCTGTCAAGGTCCACATCCACTTCAACTTCTGTATATACAGTAGGCATTATTCACTCCACTTCTGAATTTGATCATCGGTCATGATGTCTTTGTCAACTTCTTCAAATTCGTACTCAACAGGCTCGCCATCCTCGTCGACCTGCGCACGGATAAAATCAATGCGAGCCTGACGCTTCTCGGCACTGTCAAAAACTTCACATGGTGTGTGGAATGTGTTCCATTCTTCACGGTCACCATAGTTGGTGTCGTAATACAGCAAATACACTTTCATTTACTCACCTGCTTCTTCGTAGTAAGCGAACTGGCCCCAAGGTGGAACAATGCTGGTGGTGCCATGCAAGATCCACACAGTGTCGGTGTAGTTTTCGTCACCCCAGCTACCAAACGGGTAACCGTCAGTGAATACCACCAAGCGCTTGGGCTCGATTTCTTCAGCCTTCAGGTAGTCGTAGATGGCAGTAAAGTCTGTGCCGCCACCGCCGCCGGGTTCGTACTCAGTGATCAAATCCAGGTTGTCTGAATCGTACTGTGCAGGGTTGTGAACTTCAGTGTCAAAGCAGAACACATGAATCTTGTAAGCTGGGAACGAGTCCATGATGCCTTGGATTTCACTCAAGAAGTCTTTGAGCATGGCCTCACCAATTGAGCCCGAAGTGTCAATGGCCACAGCAATATCAATCATGGGATCCAGTTTCATACCGGGCATGACTGCATCCATGTGCCAACCTTTACGGCTGGCTCGCATCCAGGTGTAGTCGCTCTTGATGGTGGATTCCAACTGCATGCGAAGCAGTTCACGCCAGTTCATCTTGGGCTCAGTCAAGTCCTGAATCAGGCGCTTGACACCGCCAGGCAGGTTGCCGGCACCGTCACTGGCAGCGGCCGCAGCCAGCACAGCTTCTTTAATTTCGTCACGGATGGCCTGCTTGTCAGCTTCGCTCAACTTGGGCCGACCCTTGCCTTCCCCATCACCTTTACCGTCCTTGTCACCGTCACCATCGCCGTCTTGGTCACCATCGCCGTCCAAGTGCTCGTCCAGCAGTTGTTGGATCAGTTTACCGATGTCAACTTTTTCTGCGTTCTCCATCAACTGGTCGTAGATTTCTTCTGAGCTCATGCCGCGGTACTTTTTGTCGTACAGGCAAGGAACAGAAGTAATGAACTCGCCAACATTGTGCTCTTTCAAGTCCTGGTTCACACAGTAGTCATTGGCAATGTTCCACAGTTGCGGATCGCGGTTGCCACGACGGCCAAAGTGGTCATACACACAGTGAAGAACTTCGTGCCCAAACAAGAACTCAATCTCTTTGGGACGGAGCATGTTGACGAAACGGCTGTTGTAATAAAAGTTGCGGCCATCTGTGGCTGCAGTGGGGCACCACTCGTCAGCATTGACCAGCTTGAGACGGGTGGCCAAGTTGCCGAAGAAACTGGCACG
>JAKQFZ010000616.1 GCA_029558215.1 Candidatus Omnitrophota bacterium | reverse complement strand
CAATGACGTGAACCGTGCTGCCAGAACCAAGCTTGGTCTTCCTGCAGATCCGCCGACAACGCACTCATATCCTGAATTCATCAAGGGAATTCAGAAGATTATGGATCATTACGAGCTGAAAGAGAATGCAGACAGAATTCTGAAGGGTGACTAAACGTGCACGAATACGCATTTTTCCTAGGGTGTATTGCACCAAACCGGTACCCCGGCTGTGAGGCGTCTGCCATCAAGACCAGTGAAAAGGTCGGTATCAAGCTCCTCCCGCTGAAGGGTGCCAGCTGTTGTCCTGCTCCCGGTGCATTCGGGTCCATTGACCTGAACGTCTGGTACGCTATGGCAGCCCGTAATGTTGTCCTTGCAGAAGAGATGAAGAAAGATATCGCACTCATCTGCAATGGCTGTTACAAGTCAATCTATGAGGTTAATCACATCCTCAAGCACAACGACGAACTCCGTGACAACGTCAATGAAGTCCTTGCTGAGATTGACATGCAGTTTAAGGGTACCATTGATGTCTGGCATCTTGCAGAACTCTATTATGATGACAAGATCTGTGGTGTCCAGAAGATCAAGGACAGTGTCACAACCCCGCTCTCCGGTGCAAAAGTTGCCGCTCACTATGGTTGTCACCTCATGAAGCCAAAGAAAGAGCGGCACTTTGGAGACACTGAAAACCCGATGTGGTTTGAAGAACTCATCGCAGCCCTTGGTGCAGAGCCGGTCCAGTACCGCAACAAGATGCAGTGCTGTGGTGCCGGTGGTGGTGTCCGTGGATATGATATCGTCCATGCTCTTGACATTACCAATGAGAAGATGATAAATGTCAGAGAAGCCGGTGCCGACGCAATTACCGAAGTCTGTCCATTCTGTCAGCTCCAGTTTGACCGTGGTCAGATAGAGATCAAGGAAAAGTTCGGCGACGTCTACAACATCCCGGTTCTGCACTACAACGAACTGCTTGGCCTTGCCCAGGGCATGAGCCCGCAGGATCTTGCCCTTGATCTGCATGCGATTGACTGTACACCATTCCTGAAGAAGGTGCTTTAAGGAGGACAAAGACATGGCAGAAAATACTGAACCAAGAATCGGTGTCTTCCTGTGCCACTGTGGTACCAATATCGCCGGTTCCCTGTCGATTGATGATGTCGTCGATTACGCGAAGACACTTCCGTATGTAGCAATTGCAGATCAGTACCAGTACATGTGCTCAACTCCTGGTCAGAAGAAGATCGATGATGCAATCAAAGAACACAACCTGACCGGTGTTGTTGTTGCTGCATGTTCACCCCGTCTTCACGAACCAACCTTCCGTACCGCTACCAAGGAAGGAGGATTAAATCCATTCCGCTTCGAGATGGCAACCATCCGTGAACAGAACTCCTGGGTTCACATGCACGGCATGTGGGACGAAGCAACTGAGAAGGCAAAGGACCAGGTCCGGATGGCTGTTGCAAAGGCAGCAAAGCTTGAAGACCTGATTCCAAAGAGTGTTCCTGTAGAGCACGCTGCAATGGTTGTCGGTGCCGGTGTCGGTGGTATGCAGGCAGCACTCGACCT
>JAKQFZ010000571.1 GCA_029558215.1 Candidatus Omnitrophota bacterium | reverse complement strand
CAGACCTGATCGCGGCCACCTCTCGCAAAGGAGTGGACATCAAGATCGCGTGGTCGCTGCTTACTTTTCCGCTCACAGAGGAGCAGGCCGGAAAGAAGGAATACGAATGGCAAGCAAGAGGCTACATGTGCCTGTTCGATCTTCCGGAATGGGAAGTGGCCTACTGCGCCATCGACACCCCGGAGGAGATTCTGAAGCCGTGGGACGACCCGTCGATTCACATCATCGACAGCGCCATTCCGTTGCACCACAGAATCACCGTGGCGAGGTTTGAGCGGGATCTCGATATTGAAAAAGACATGCTGGAAAAGTGCGGCCGAGCGAATGAATGGGTCCAGCAGGCAATCAAGGACTTTGCACGAAACCACAACGATTACATTGAGGCAGCATAACCAAAGGAGCAAGAGCATGAACATCATGATCATTTCAGGGAATCTCGGCAAGGACATCGAAGTCCGCTACACGCAATCAGGCAAGGCCATAGGCTCCTTCCCCCTGCCGGTAAAGCAGGGCTATGGCGAACACGAAAAAACCTCGTGGGTCGATGTCAAGATTCTGGGAGATAGAGCCGAGAAGGTGCGCCAGTTTCTGACCAAGGGCAAGGAGGTCACAGTCTCCGGAGAGTTCGTCTATGAGCAGTGGGAAAAGGAAGGCGTGAAGCACGGAAAGCCTGTGCTGATTATGCAGTCCATCGACTTCCACGGCGGCAAGCAGGACTCCGGCCAATCCTCTCAGGGGGCGAAGGCGGGGCAGGGTTCGCAGCCTGCGCAGAGTGGCGGCGGATATGACGACGACCTGCCGTTCTGAGGAGCCTGAACCATGGAATGCAATTTCTGCAGAAAAGACAAGGATGCCACCGATTTCTACGCATCAAACAGAACCAAGTGCAAAGAGTGCGTCAGGGAGGGCGTAAAGGCTAATCGCATCAGGAAGGCTGATTATTACAGGGAGTATGACAGGTCCAGAGGAAGCAGACAGCCAAAGGAATACTTGGCCACTTATAGAGAGTCGTATCCGGCAAAGCACAAGGCTCACAACATCGTGAACAACGCCCTCCGTGACGGGCATATCACAAAAGAGCCGTGCGAGGTCTGTGGATCGGAGTTCTCTCACGCGCACCACGATGATTATTTCAAACCACTGTGCGTGCGCTGGCTCTGTGCAGCCCACCATCAGCAGTGGCATGCAGAGAATGGGGAGGCGGCCAACGGGTCTGCCACCATCGAAGAATTCAACATTGCAGTCTACGGACTCAAAGCGGGGTAAGAGAGGTCTGACATGGGCAAATTTGTGAACGGAACAGAATTCGTGGTTGAAGATTGCTGCACCTGTGGAATGCAGTTTGCGATGACTGTCGATTTTCAACGACGCAAGCTCAAAGATCGCGGTTGGTTCTGCTGCCCAGCAGGGCATCAACAATACTATGCTGGAAAAACCGAAGAGCAGAAACTGCGCGAACAGATCGAGCAGAAGGACCGCGAGATTGCCGCCAGAGACCGCCGAGTGTCCAACGCTGAAAGCCGAGCTCAGGCAGTCAACA
>JAKQFZ010000561.1 GCA_029558215.1 Candidatus Omnitrophota bacterium | reverse complement strand
TCTGTCGCGAGGATGAATGGAAACGCACGAAGTTGGAATCCATTTCGCTGCTCTTGACTTCCTGTCTGGCGGCGGATGTCAAAGTGAGTGTCCGCGTCATCGCTCCGGAAGAGAACGTTCCAAAACTGCTGAAACTGATTCCTTTGGAAGCCAGTTTCACCGTCTGTGAAGGTAATGACTGCAACAAGTTGATAGATATCGTCATTGAAAAGCAGCTGGCTCGGGACATGATTCCGGTGCTGGCTCGAAATGGAACCAAGAGAATTTCAGTCGAAACGCTCGCAATTCTATACGAATAGGTTGCGATCCGATGGAAAAGTGTGGTAGGGATATGAACAACGGTGCCGGGATAGCTCAGTTGGTTTAGAGCGCCTGACTGTGGATCAGGAGGTCATGAGTTCAAGTCTCATTCCCGGTACCACCTTTCCTTCCATACACCGCCATCCAACATCTGACATGAGAGCATTACAGCGAGGAGCAAAGAGACCATGACCGGCGAAACGAAAAGGGCATTGGTGAACCCTCAGACGCTGAAGGGATTTCAGGACTTCCTTCCCGAGGCGATGATTCTTCGCAATCAAGTTGCCCAGCGGATCAAGAGTGTCTACGAAAGTTACGGTTTCTTGCCCATTGACACACCGATTCTGGAGCACTTGGCGAGTCTGATCGGAACAGGCGGTGAAGAGACCAACAAGGAACTGTTCCGTTTGGAGAGTCCTGAGAATGAAGCGGTGGCAATGCGCTACGATCTGACCGTTCCGCTCGCGAGGATCGTTGCCCAGTATCGAGACACACTGAAGTTGCCATTCAGGCGCTATCATTTTGGTCCTGTGTTTCGAGCGGACAAACCAGGATTTGGCCGATTTCGCCAGTTCACACAGTTTGATATTGATGTCGTTGGGACCGAGTCGGTGGCGGCTGACGCCGAGATTATCGCCGCCATGTGTGAAGTTATGCGTGCGGTAGGGATTTGCAGCGATGATGAGGTTCGGGACTTTGAGATTCGCATCAACAACAGAAAACTGATGGATGCTTTGTTGCAGGGATTTGGCCTTCGCAGTATGGAGTTGCAGAAGCATGTTCTGCGTGTCATTGACAAACTCAAGAAGGTCGGCTTGGACAATGTCAGGAAAGAGTTGGGGCAAGGCCGTGTAGATGAGTCGGGTGACCCCATCAAAGGCGTTGGACTGAGTCCCGACATCATCGAAAAAGTCCTGGCATTTATCTCGATAAGAGGGAGTTCGCGCCATGGTGTTCTGGAAGAGGTTCAGAAACACCTTTCCGATTCGGAGGCCAGCCGGACTGCATTGTCGGAGATGAGGACTTTGGCTGACTGCCTGGATGCGCTCCATGTTCGGGAGTCTGAAGCCTTGTTTGATCCCAGCCTGGCGCGAGGCTTGGACTACTACACCGGACCGATCTATGAAGCCTATCTACTGGCAGCTCCTGAGTTCGGCTCCGTCATCGGCGGCGGACGGTACGACCGTCTGGTAGAGCGTTTCCTGGATGTCGCGGTACCTGGCACAGGGGCATCCATCGGATTTGATCGATTCGTCTCGGCGCTTGAGAAACTGGGCAAACTTCCCGCTCAGGCGGCAGTGACAAAAGCACTGCTCATTACTCTGGGTGACGTTCAGATGACCGATGTTTTGGGGTGTGCCAAGGAACTTCGCAACGCGGGTATCCCGACCGAGGTTTACCTTGGCGAAGGCAAAGCCGGAATGAAGACCCAACTGTCTTTCGCGAATACGAGGCGCATTCCCATCGCTGTCATCCTGGGTGAAGATGAAGTCAAGGCTGGCAAAGTGTCCATCAAGGATCTGCAGGCAGGTTTCGAGCAGCGTGCCGAGATCAAGGATCATGATGCTTACCGCAAAGCCGGCAAGAGTGGCCAGGTGACTGTTGACCGTTCTGCGATGGTGGAGACTGTCAAGAGTCTTCTCGGATAGTTGTTTCCAATTTGTGTCTCTTCAGGGGAGACGATAGAGAGATCTGATGGATATCAGTATCTTCACGCTCACGATGGGACGAGAGAAGTATCTCAGGCGGCTCATCGAGACCATCAGGAACAACCACAGGAGATCCCTCTCACTCGAACATCACATCGCCTTTCAGGGTGTTAAGCCCTCTCCCGAACTGGAGTCATTCCTTTCGGAATATCGGGACAGCACAGGATGCAATCTCGTGCTGCATCTCTGGCCGGAAAACTGCGGAACGGGGGAAGCCTGTAACAGACTTGTTCCCTTACTCGAAGGTCGCATCATCATCAAGTTCGATGAAGATGCCGCTCTCTGTTCGGAAGATTTCTTCACACACATGATGGAAATCAATCGCGTTGAGCCGGATGTTGTTTTCTCGCCCTTCCCAGTTGGTTTGATTGGTGCCGTGGGCGGACCCATGTCCACAGACCGTTACGTGAAGTACGGTGCTGAGACCGATACCTACTACACCTTTCGCGTCGTGCGACATGTTGGGGGCTTTGCCCGAATCACGCCTGCACATACGATCAAGTCTTACCATTGGCCGAATGACCTCAATGAATGCACAAGTGGCATTGACGATGTCAATTTCTCCAAGTACTGCTGCCAGACGGGGATCAAGATGTGCTACCTGGAGAACGGCCTCATTGTCGAGCATCAGGAAAGCAGCCTTGGGCAGCTGGAACGCTACAAGGCATATTTTACCAAACAGACAATCGCTGCACAGAAACCTCTTCCGATTCGAGCGATCCGGAAAGCTCGGCGCATTGCCGCTCGTTTTGTCAACCTGTTTCGCGGCTGAGACAGCCTCTCAGTTTCGGAGGGGTGGAGGCATGCTTCGGTAGCAGAGGCTCTGCGCCGCTGCCGAAGCGGAAACGGTCAGACAGCGGGTTTTGGTGGCGTTGCTTCGGAAGCATAGCCTGTCTGTATCACCAGCATAACTGAGCCAGTATGCTGAAACAGCCCTTCAGACCTGCTGTTGATTCTGATCGGGTGGTGCTTCAGGCATCGCCGATGGCTCATCAACTGCGGCCTGTTTTTGCGGTTCTGGTTGGTCAAACAGTGAAGGCGGACGTTCTTCAGGTGCGATGCCATAGTGAGCCTCATGATCCCGTTCCGCGTAGTAGTTCAACCAGGACGCAGTCTGATCGAGTGCATGGTTTCTCGGAAGGATCGTCTGGTCGGCGAACTGCTTCTCTGCTTCTTCTGCACCGAGGTTTCGATAGGCGCGAACCCAGACGCAGGGGCGTTCATCGGGAAAGACCTCACACCATCCGTCGCGGCTTCCACCGCAAGGTCCAACACGCTGGCCTTTGGGACACTGACTTACCGGACAGAGAAATGCGGTGCTGGGCAGAGCACAGTCGCCGCATTCTCTGCAATGGTTGCAGCCGGACTTGACCAGGCGTTCGACAAATTCAACTGCCTTGGCAGTATGCCCTTTGGGGTTGATCTTCTTGGAGACCAAGCGACACAGGCGATAGATCAGACTGTTCTGTCTGAACAAAAGAGCGTGTCCCAGTGCCATGGACGAATAGTTCAGAGACCATTGTTTTCGAACGGAAGGTCGGACGATGGTATCCGTGTTCAGAAGTGTTTCTTTATCTTCAGCAAAGATATAGTAAGCGTTGGGATCAGGGTAATGAACGCTCGGGATGATTTCCTGCCAGCGGTTTGACCACGCGGCGGCTTCGTCGAGAATCTGAACCACTTCCCGATAGGTGATGCCATGTCCGCCCAGATGGATGCCGTCGTAACCCAATCCTTTGAGCACAGCGATCATCATGCCCGCTCGACTGATCTGAACGGATCGCCCCTTGTCGGAAGACTGCGACTCCTCCTCCATCTGTTTGAGCAGTGCTTCGCTGAGATAGGCTCCTGGAACGCTGTTGCGGTGCAGTGCCTTGGCTGCGCCGAACGTGGGCACGTAGACGTTGCCCAGAATGGGTATGTGCTCCTCGGAAGAGCGAACCACGCGCAGCAATTCATCGAACTTTCGCATGTCGTATCCCAGCTGGGGAATGATGAAGTCCGCACCGGAGAGTATCTTTTTGTTCAGCTTCCAGTACTGAAGGATCAACTCCTCTTCCGTGTTCTTAAAGGGACTGACTGCAACACCCTTGTAGAAGTGGGTGGCTCCAAGACGCGCCCATTCGCCTGTCTTCTTGCTCAACTTGTCTGGCAGACCGCCATTCATCTCGGACACCATTCGAGTCATCCACACTGAGTCCAGATCGAAGACCGGTTTGGAAAGGCCGTTGTAGCCGGTTGTGGGGTAATCGCCTGTCAGGAGCAGAACGTTCCTGACACCGATCCGATCCAGTGCGTAGAGGTAGCCTTCGAGTCCATTTCGGCTGAGATCCTTTGCGGACACATGAATCATCGGCTCCAGATGGTTCAATCCCAAGAACTGAACGGCGATAGCGACAGGTGACATGGAACCGATACCGCTGGGATGATCTGTGATGGAGATGGCTGTAATTCGGGAATCCTGTTCCGCCTCACCGACAAAATCCATCAGTTTGTCAAACCATTTTTCACGGCTTCCTCTGCCTGGAACCAGTTCCACGGTGATTGGAAAGTGATTGTTTTCAAATGCATATTTGAGTTTTGAGATTTCCTGATACATCACACTGGTCACTCCCGAAAAACAGGATCAGTCTTGGGATGAACACGTCCCAATTGCAAGGATCATGGAAAGCCCAACATTTGTCAAGAATGCTTCGGATGCCGTTGAGCAATCGGATTGTCATATCTGTGGGAATCGGTATAGGATTCCTGAATCAATGAGGATGCCTTTGGCGCAGTGGCTCCAAGGATCGGTCTTGTTTGGATTTGCGGGTTTGGGTGCAGCGGAACAAGTGACGAGCCACATTTCCTCATCTTGTCACAGAAACTGGAGTTGAACATGAATCGAACAATGAGTTCCTGGATCCGTGTCCTGCTTTCTTTGATGACAGGTGCCTTGGTACTGTCGGACGCTGCGGTCTTTGCACAGGAGCCAGTTGCTGTTCCTGCGTTGACTGCTGCCCCAACGGTTGACGGTATCATGGAGCCTGAATACCGACAGGGCGCTCAACTGGTGGATTTCTGGGATTTTGCCAAGAGCGTTGTCGAGGCACGTCCCGCATCGAAAGATACCCGTGTTTGGCTTGGGCACTTCAACAGGACACTCTACGTCTTCTGTGAAGCTTCTGAACCTCAGACAAACCTGCTCAAAACTACGGTGACACTCCACGATGGCAGTGCCTGGACGGATGATTCCTTCGAATTGTTTGTTGACATCGAAGGTCAGCGGAAGAATTACTTTCAGTTCATCCTTTCCTCCAACGGAACCACGGCGGACTTTTTCAAAGGGCAGAAGTCCTGGAACGCTGAATACGACGTCGCGGCGAAGATATGGAGCAGCAGTTGGAGTGCTGAATGGGCGATTCCTTTCAAGGCTTTTGGAATTGCCTCGGTGGATGACATCAATGCGGAGAAAAGATGGACATTCAACATCTGTCGTAACGATATCGTTGGAGACGAACTGCTCACCTGGGTTCCTGTCAATTCCGCGGCTGTGAGAAACTTCGGCACTCCGGCGCTTTTTGCAGAGATGCATCTCGTTCTCGAAGGCGGCGCAAAGACCTATTCATTGCGGGGGACACCTCTTCGTCCATTTGAGATGGTTCGAGAACAACTGACGTGGAAGACCACGGATCCACTATTTGGCGAACTTCTGTCCAAAAAGCACAGATTGACCCCAGGTCATTCAGGATTCTTCTGGACGCATCCTGTGGGTGCTTCCCAACTTCGTCCCATGGCAGTTCAGTATGGGGTCGAATACTCTCTTGAGGAAACAGGCGATCTGTTCAAATCCCTTGGAATGCACCCTATTCAAGTTGGTCAGACCATTCAGAAATGGGTTGAAAATGCCGATGTGCCTGACAGGTATCCTACCGCTGGCGCAATGTACGCGACCAATTTCAAATACGCGCGTGCAGAGGGTATGCCCACCGTCGAGAGTTCCGGTCTCACGATCCTCTTTGCACCCAGGAATCGAGAGCGATATCTGCAACAGGCGGAGGAAGTGCTTCGTACCTACAGCGATGAGATTTGGGGAGTGTTCACTGGAGATGAGATCACCCACTATCAGACCTACGGCCTTATCAAAGCTGTTTCGGAACAGTCCAGTCTGCATCCTTACGCTCAAGCGATTGATCGGGATGTGCGTGACCGATTTGGTCTTGGGCAGTATGGCGTGCCACGATCGGTGGAAGACCAGGAACCTTACCGGTGGATGGCAGTTGAGAAGTGGATTGATGACCAGGTGTGTCTTCTCACGAAAGATCTTCGCAAGGTCGTCGATCGAGTCGCACCGCAAATGCTTCTTGTCAGTGACGATCCCGAGGCGGGTTTCCACGGACATGATTATGCCCGTCGGGGGAAATGGTGCGACATCGTTACGCACCAAACCTATCCATCCAGAAGTCCCATGAGACAGGAAGTCGGGTTCATCACCAAGATGCTTTTCGATCTTTCAGGCAAGAGCGTCTGGCCGTGTGTTCACGCTGAAAACTATGGGGCATCCTACTCTCCGGAGGAGACAGCGGAGGTCTACAGCCAGGTTTTCCGATGCGGTGGAGATGGTATTCACTACTATCCGGACGACGTCCAGGGAACCCGCAGAAACATTCTCGATACGCATTACTGTCGCATCGGTGCTCCAGATCGGTGGGCGACTATGCAGGCGATTTTCGAACGCGTTCGCGATCTGCCACGCCTGAAACTGCCGCGCAAGACCAGGACAGCGATCTTCATCGAACCTTCGACCTATCAGGCAACGCTCCCAACCAAGCGAGGTCAGCATCTGGAATATGAGATGTGCTTTTCGTTTCTTGGTCCCAATGCGCGATCTTGGTTTCAGTTTGTGCATGCAGGACAGGTTGCGCGCAATGAAGTCAAACTTTCCCAGCACCGAACCGTTTTTCTTCCGATGGCGAAATTCTTTGACCCTGAAATGGCTCAGTCACTTATCGAGTTCTGCAAGAAAGGTGGCACTGTGATCTGTGGCGATCCCGAGGTGTTTCGCTATTCGACTCAGCAGGCCTATCAACCGGTTCCTGCACTGAACGAACTGGGTTGGAAGTGCTCGGACAAGACTTCTCCAGTGGACTGTATCAGGATTCTCAGAAATGACCTCTGGCGAAACATTCCCAATGGGACGACAATATCTTTCCCAAATCCTCTGCAGGCATTTGTGATTGAACCGAGAGACTCATTTGAGACCCTCGCACACTTTGATACCGGCACTCCCGCGATTGTTTGCCGAAAACTGGGGAAGGGCAACTGGGTACAGTTTGCTTTTCAGCCGTTCACGTACGAATGCCTGTGCAATGAGACGATGAGAACGCTGTTTCGGAGCATCCTTGAACGGCAGGGAGAGAAGACGGGCTTGGATATCTGGCGGTTTACCTTTCCCGTTGCTGAGTCTCCGAAGCCTCCAAAGGGACAATGCCTTACCGGAAACGCTTGTGTATGGGAGATGAATGTGCCTCGAAACGTTGGTGGATCGGGTATTCCGATTACTGTTCGCTGGACAACTCCCCCACAAGGCGTAAACGAGAAGACGGTGAGTTCAGATGCATGCAGGCTCTTTGACCGTCGAAAGGCACTTACCGCACAAAACGACAGGCAGATTTCCTCTGCTCTTGAGAACTGGACTTACATCTGGGAGACACAGAATTCCTTCAACGTGGAACTGGAACTCAATGCCACACACACTCTGGACAGACTTCAGGTGTGGTTCTCTGGAGCACTTCCCAAGGCCGATGTTCTTATTCATACCAAGGGAGACGTTTGGTCGAGACTGGGCGCATTTGACGCCATGGACGTTGGAGAGGACGTTGCAATGATTACGGTGTCTCTGGAAAACGCAGAGGCCGACTGCGTTCGGATTGTTTTTGCGCCAAGCTCGGATTCCAACCGCTTCTCACTTTGTGAACTAGAAGTGTGGGCACCAAGCAAGTAGTCCTTGCTCACCGCCATTGTCGAAGCAGACGAACACGCTTTCGGGTTCCCGAAACCACAGGAAGCACTGCCCAGATCGTCAGCGTGACGCGACGATGCTTTCATAGAGATTCTCGATCTGAGGAGCGACTGTGGCCTCTGAATGATGCTGGATGATCGTCTTGCGTGCCTGAGCACCCAACTGCATCCGCATCGGCTGATTCTTGAGAAGGGTGACAATCTTCTCCGCAAATGCTTGAGGGTCATCTGCAAGCATGATGTCCAGACCATCTTCGACTGGAATACCCTCAGCACCAAGAGTCGTGGAGACAACAGCCATTCCACAAGCCATGGCTTCGAGTATCTTGTTTCGCACTCCCGCTCCGACGCGCAAGGGACAGACAAAGACGTCATCAGCAAAGAGATGGTCGGCCATCCGTTCGACCGCACCGATCACCTGAATTCCATTCCGACCATTGAGTCTGAGAACGCTCTTTCCTGGCCGTGCTCCAATGACCTGCGTCTCCAAACTCGGGAACACGTTTCTGATCCGAGGAAGAATTGTCTCGGTGAACCAAGCCAGAGAGTCAGTGTTGGGGAAGTAAGTCCATGTTCCCGTAAACACCAGCCGCGGAGATCCATCGTGCCTCTTGACCGTGAATTCATCGGTGTCAACCATGTTCGGGATCAGATGGATCTTCTCCGGTGGCACTGTCTTCTCCACGACTTTTGCGTCCACAGGAGAACAGAGCAGACACCCATCGAACGTGGGAGCAATCTGTTGCTCGAAACGAGGCTGGGTCTGTCTTTCCCAAAGACAGATTGCACGACTCAGCGGGTTTCGGGTGTACTGGATCTTTCGTTCGAAAAGAAGCGTCATCGCGTCGGTGAAATCCACCACACACTTTGTGTTTCTGGGTCGAAGCGTTGCCAGTCGAGCCATGCGCGATCGGTCAATGTGCATCAGGTCAACCTGATGATGTTCCAGAAAATCGGCAACTGCTCGACTCATGGAACCGGATTCACAGTAGCCTGCCCTGAGGGGATGCCGTCGTGGGAGCGCTCCCAAAGCAGAGAGGGCACCCTTCCAGATCGGGTGGGAGACGATCGTGACCGTTCGAACTCCCATGTCTTTGATGGCTTGAATCTCGGCTTGGCTGATTGGCTTGGCCGAGGCACAGATCAGGTCAACAGAATGCTTTGGGGCAAGCACCTTGATGAAGTTGTAGGGACGGCGACCATACGCCTGACCAGGAAAAACAGGCGTTACAAAGAGCAACCTCATCGCAGCAAAAACTCCTTTTCTCAAAACAACATCACCGAAATCATACCATGGGTCACGAGCACAGACCAATGAGAGCAGAGACGGCTCTACTCAATCAAGTGCTTGTACTTGCTGTACAGAAACGCCACGCCAAGCGTCACCAGAGCCAAAGCCCCAAATGCGGCGATGCGGTACAGCATTGAGTGAACGTCCACCAGGAAGACTCTTGGAACACATGCCAGCAGACCGATCAAGCCCACGATGCGAAAGGGTCTCTTGCGGTCGGCCAGTCCAATCAGAACAATGACGATTGCGGACACGGCCCAGAGGGCGGTGATGTAGTTGCCGATTGCTCCAGTGCGGGTGACAAAGAGCCAGTCTGCCAGAAGCAGCGCTGCAAAGCCGTGCATCCACTGAATGCCTCGATCGGTTTCTTCACCCAGATTGGAGACCAGCCTCTTGGCCAGGACAGGCAGAGCCAATGTGAGCGCTGCAAGGGCAATAGAATTGCGGAGAAATGAAGTCGCTCCGAGTTGCTGTTTAGGCAAAGCCAGAA
>JAKQFZ010000513.1 GCA_029558215.1 Candidatus Omnitrophota bacterium | reverse complement strand
GAGGTCTTGCGAGTGAAGCGAAGAATCTCTGTGAGGTAAAAGAGATTACAGAAACCTGAGAGATTCCTCATTTTGTTCCGCAAAGCCGGAACTGCATCCGGATGACATTAAGGTGAGATTGTAAGAGTTCACGCTTCGGCGTGCCGTTCCTTTCCTTCGTAAGAGTTCACGCTTTAGCGTGTCTTCTTCTTCAAGAGCAACCTGAAGGTTGAACTCTTACTGGCTGTGCCTGTAGGCTGGGTCGCAACCCACCAACTGAGTCTCCCCAAACGATGGGTTTCACCCATTCTGCTAATCTTCTCTGCCATTCCTACCCTCCCCGCAGGAGCTGGAGCTTCTCGCCCCACACCGATTTCGACGAGGGCAAGATGCCTCCGCTCCGTAAGACTTCTACCCGATCGCCGCCAGGCGTTGCTCATAGGATTCCGTGTCGGTCTGTCTGTGTTTGCGGCAGAACTCGACCATTGCCAGAAGCGACTCTTGCGCCTCAAAACGATTTCCCATTTTTTCAGCGGATGTCAGACTCTCCTGATATTTCCCAAAGGCTCTGTCTGTCTTGCCATCTCGTTCATAGGCCAGGGCTGTCAACCGGAGGGCTCTCGGAACCAGTTCGGCAAATTCAGACTCTCGCATTTCGTCAAGCCACTGAAACGGGATTTCCAGACTCTTGCCATCCGTCGCTTTCTCAAGCGCGATCTCGATCTGTCCCAGCCGGATGGAGGCAATGCGCTCTGGGTCTTCCAGTTTCTCGGCGAGTTTGAGGCCTTTGGCAAAATGCGCTTCTGCCTGCTTCATATCCCCCAGTGCGGCGTAGCCCAGTGCCACATTCTCACAGGCGATGGCTTCCGAACGTATGTCCTCGGTCTTCTTTGCAAGCAGCAGCGCTCGCGTGTTGTGCTCCTGTGCTTTGTGATAATGCCGACACTTGTACTCCATGTTGCCGATGTTGGTGTGAACGGCGACCAAGCCCTGCGCATACTCCAGTTGCTCCATCAGTTTCTGAGCATTCAGATAGCTCTCCCTGGCCTGTTCGTAAAGTCCCATGTGTTCTTCCACAATGCCGAGATTCATCAGCGTCGCTGCCGTGCCGAAGCGGTCTCGTCCCTCTCGGCGGTATCCCAAGGCGGTCTTGAGCATCTCAGAGGCTTTGCCGTACTGCCCTCGCTTCCAGTAGATCAGTGCCAGATTGTTTGCGGCGTCCCCGCGAACCCCCGAAGAAACCTCTTCAGAGTCATCAGTGAGGACTTCTGAAAAGGCTTCCTCGGAGGGATTGATCTCCCCCAGCCCCAGAA
>JAKQFZ010000479.1 GCA_029558215.1 Candidatus Omnitrophota bacterium | reverse complement strand
TTCTTCTCACCGATACCCGGCACGGACATATAAGCTGCGAGATTGGGATCTTCATAGACCGTCTTGCTCGGCGTTCTTTTGACAACATCCACCAGCGGGCCTTTCTCATCCGCACGGTTCCGAAGACTGACCACCGCCTGTGCAAACATGGTATCGCTCGGCCAGTATACCAACTGGACGTAGGGGAAATGATACATCACCCCTGACAACATGCCGGCAACCTGCTTTTGCGTCAACCTATTCCTACCTATGAGCATCTGATACGGCCAGTCGCCCTCCACAAACAAGTAGGGGTGTGTGAATTGTGCCATGTCACGTAACTGCGAATACAAGTGCCCTGACATGAGGCTAGAGAGAAAGTCTTTCGTTGACTTGTGTTCAATGTTGATATCCGCATCCTGCCAATAGAAATCCCCGACTGCGAGTTTCTCTATCTTGTAGCCATACCCTGCAGCCTGCGCAATCTCTATCACAAGGTCGCAGAGCATCGGGTCTTTCTCCCTGATGTCAATGGTAAGTTCAACCATTACTCCGCCTCGCAGGTGCAGGGAACGAGGTTTGAAGGTGTGTAATCATGATGAGATTTAATGCATCCATGAAGTTTACACCGCGACCATCTGCGTATTCTCCTACCTGTTTTACCAGCCCCAATAGGGCGTCCTCGTGGTTTTCGTGCTGTTTCATCTTCCTTCGCCTTCTTCGCTGCTAGCCGTTTCCGTTCCTGTCTCTGTTCGGTCACTCGCTGGTCCAGCCATGCCTGACACAAGTCATAATCCATCTGGTGAATCCGCACCATCTTGAACTTCTTGTTCGCAAACTCCTCGGTCCTGACACACACCTCTGTGAACTTTGAGTCATGAGAGACTGAACACAGGTGCCATTTTCCGTCAAGTGTCATACCGATCTCTGTGAGTTTATACTTGCTCATCTTGTATCTGACGAGCGGGGGTTCTGTTCGTTTGAACGGTTCAAACACAATGTCTGTGGAATAGTCAAACCGGGCACAGATAGCATCAGAGATCTTCCAGATCTTACCTCTGCCGTTATACCCGAGGCACTTCAGCATTCCCCAACTGTTGTAGGTTTTGGACAACTGCCGATACACCCCGGGAATGTCTTCGATGTCTTTCCATGTGAACGAAGACCTCCCGACTCTCCGGTATATCTGCATGAGTGTCTGGGTATCCTCTTCAGTCAACCCAAACAGATATGATCTGACCAGTTGAGGTTCGAGATAGTGTGGCAAGAAATGTTTCATGCCAAAACACCTCGAAAACTGGGAACTTCCAATATATATAATCTTCCTCTAGCATATAAATGAAAAACAAGATTATAAATACTAAGCTTAACCACAGAAAACATCACTTCACTGAAAATTTGTTCCACCACCTGCATGTGTCATGTACATCCATGTCAGTCCGCTTCGTGATCTCGATACGAGTGAAGTCTCCCATCTGCTGATACCTGCACGAACATCCTTTACAATGTACATGGATCCACTGATCAAACTTCGGTCTTGCCCGGCCCATACAATAACATGGACGTATGGCAAATTAAGGGTGTAGGTTGCTCCGTCAGACAACCTTGTAATACCCCCGACGCGGTTCTGTGAACGCACCGTTGATATACCCTTCTTCCAGGATCTTCTCCACCTTGGACGCTGCAAACCCACGTCGTTCCATCTCTTCCATTATGATACCGAGATAGACCGGATCACCGGACCCTTTCTCAATGATCGTGGCCTTCAGTTCAGTCATAATGTCTCGTTTCTGCTTACTCATCGGGGAACATACTCGGTCGATGTCAAAGACACTGGTCTCTGGATCATATGCAACGTGACGAAGACACGTCTCAACCATTCTGATGGCTTTGAGTGCGTCCGACTTCTCTATCTTTGGAGAGAGTCTGGCTCTTGCACTCGCCTGTGACAACCGCAGTAACCCTTCAAGTTGCCTTGGCGTTATCGGCATTGGTTTCCCTTCTCCTCCAAGAGATCTGAGCTTCACATAGAACTCGACAAGAGCGTCCCGTGCTGCTGCACTCAACTCCGGGCTGCACATCTTCTTTGCATACCCGACATACTTCTTGAGAAAATCTGGAGTGAGTGTGTCTGACTTCTTCTTGCCTCGTGACAAGATGAACATCGCAAGTTCAGCGTCTGTCGCGGCATCAACAACATCTCTGCAGATAAATATCAGATCAAAACGAGAGAGAAGAGTAGGAGGTAAGTTGAACTGACTGGCGAGGTCTTCATAATCATCAAACCTGCCGTTGACCGGGTTCGCTGCAGCAAGGATACTACACCTCGACTTAAGCGTGGTGTTGATCCCTGCCTTGTTGATCGGGACTTCCTGTTGTTCCATCCCGTCGTGCATTGCTGACCGGTCGTGGGCTTCCATCTTATCCATCTCGTCGATGATAAGCATCCCCCTGTCAGCAAGAACAATTGCTCCTGCATCCAGAGTCCACCCGCCATTCCCGTCAGAGACTGCTGCTGCAGTAAGGCCTGCTTTGGAAGATCCCTTTCCAGACGTCTTCACGCCTCTTGGACAGATAGACAGAATCCCGTTCATCAGTTTCGACTTGGCAATACCGGGATCTCCTACCATGAGCACATGGATGTCTCCTCGCTGCCACGTCCCGTCGTCGTTGTAACCAGACACCCCTCCAAACAACTGGAGGGCCACTCCTTCTTTCAGGTCGTCGCACCCGTATACTGAAGGTACAATTGATCTCGTTATCTTGTCCCATGAGTC
>JAKQFZ010000466.1 GCA_029558215.1 Candidatus Omnitrophota bacterium | reverse complement strand
ATCAAAAGGCATCCCGGTGTGAATCTTTTGACAGTCTTTGCATTGATGCTCGGTTGGAGTAAGAGTCTTCAGAAGTCCCCCGCAGTCAGGACACATGTAAACCATTGAATGCCGACCCGTTGATGGTGGCGGAAGCAACTGCTCTGGGAGCAGATTCTCGGCGTTCGCAAGAATTCCCTCGTAGGTCTTCTTCGCCCAATCGTGTTTCTCGACACGTGCCATGATGTCCGGAATGTCGGAACGTGTGATGAACAGATACGGATGCTCTTGGACGCTGGGAACCACCGACTCCGGTCTCTCTACTGAATGGGCGTTCGGCGAGAGTGTCAACAGGCTCAGGCAGACTGCCCAGAAAAAAAGGACTGTCTCAACGTGATGTAGCACAGCGGCTTTGTACGCGAATGAGAATAGGGGAAAATGAATATCCATTGCGGGATTCGGCTCCTTGTTGCAGGTAATTTGCTGTGCCGCACCGGCAACACTCTGCGTCGGGCGTGTCAGTTCCTGACACGCAGGCTCATTTCTGTTTTGCCATTCGAAAGACTTCGCAGACTCTTGCCCAGGCAGCCAGCGGATCGTCACAACTTTCCGTCGTGCCGATCTGACCTTTCCATGCCCAGACGTAGAGTGCATCGGCAGGTTCCTGAAGAATGACTTTCCCCTGTTCCACAATACGGTTTTCTCGACCGGCTCGGACATCCCAGCACTGAAGCCATTCCTGATGCGTCTTGGCTTGTGTCTTGGCGAAACAATCCAACTCGCGGATCAATGGGCGCATATTCTCGACGTCTTCATCGTTGTTGATCCAATAGATATCCGTTCCAATCTCGTCGAGATTCTTGATCTCGGAACAGGCTTTCCACATGCTTCGATCGCAGGGCATCAGGCAGCACATCGTACGCATATTCGGATGGTTTGCTTTGCAGTAATCCGAGATGTGCCTGACGTAATCAATGACACACTGTGCTCGAAAACGCTCCAGCATCTCGGGTTGCGCTCTCAGGAGGTCTTCCCCAGAAATCTCCCGGAACTTCTTCTGACAACTGGCGCAGAAGCACTCACGCATGGGGCTGGGCTCATCCACAAAGTAACCTTCAAAACCATATTTCGCTGAGATGTCAATCATCTCTTGGATCCGACCGACACAGACTGGATTCACGTAGCAACCGTGAGGGAGATGAGCGCCGTCCTTTGCGACCTGAAATCCTTCAGGATGAGACAGCAGAAAGTGGCTCATGCGCCCACCACCGAAGACGTTCAGAGCACCCCAGAAAATGATGATCGGACGAATGCCGTGGTCTTTGGCGATCCTGGCAGTCAACTGGAGTTTTCCTGGGTAGTGTATAAAGTCGTTTTCCTGCGCTGCCAACAGAACGTCGTCCATCTGCAGCGAGACCATCTCTTTGATGTCCGTCTCGATGTGCTGTGGATTGTGATGCCCCATATAGGATGCGCCGATCTTCATGGTTGTTTCTCCTTCTTCATGAACCTGAAATAGGTGACTGGATCAAGAACTTCGAAATCCAGGTCGGGGGCTTGCTGCCGAACTTGTTCGACTGCCTTAACAATCTGCGTTGGACTGAAGAGGATGCATCGGAAGAAGACGAATCCCCCAGCCCCCTTCTGGCGAATGAAATGCTCCAGGGCTTTGGCGGTCTCCTCTGGCTTCATCGCGTAAAACCAGTCCTGTTCTTCCTGCTTGAATGCTGTACCGAAGTAGACACCATCACGGACTCGGTCGCCACCCTGAAAACCGATGCCGTCCGGTGAGGTCTCGGCGAGAATCTGCAGTGTCCGTTCCGTCACAGGAACCTGATCCCCGACAATGACGAAGACCGTGGTTGTCATCGAGAAACGCTCGAAATAGGGTTTGGCGTGTTGAAGATACATCTCCCCTGCCGGAGGAAGTGTTGAGAACTTCCTGTCGCCTTCCAAGAGATTCGGATTCACGTAGCCCAGTCCTTCATCAGCGCCGACGGTGTCATTAGGTGTCAAAGTACTGTACACATGGTCAAACACCATGGGCACACGATCGGAGAGGATTGGATTGAAACCCCACCAAAGAGGAACCTTCCCTCGGTTTGGATCATCCCAGTTGGCAGGAATCGCCTGCGCCAACCATGCCGCTGAATCGTAGTCCAGCATTCCGAAGAGCACATAGGTCTTCTTGGGATCGTATGTCTTTTCGCTTCCCGAATGGCTTTGGAGATACTTGTCTCTGAGTTTGCAGTGTTGGTAGACTGAAGCGTTAGTCAGTCCGGTCAAGCCGTAGGCGTCTGCATCCAACATGCCATTGTGTGCCGTGAGAATGTCCACAAAGCGCCACTCAGCGGGTACCGCATCGTGTTTGCTGGTATCTGGATTTCTGCCTGCCCAGTTCGCACGACAATGCTTGAGCCACCACGGGACAAATCCACCGCACGTAATCATTCGTTTGCCCTGGGTCATCTCATTGGCGGCTTCCAGAATACTGATCAGAGTGCGGTAGTCCGTTCCTGGTGCCTGTTGGGGATCATCAGTTCCGGGTTCATCGCTCCACGGAGACAAATCGAAAAAGAACGCCTGTCGAGAGATCCAGTAATCGGCGTTCAAGACTCCGGCGTTGCCAAGATCAGGATAGGGAAGGGATTTGGGGGCGACAGTGTTCCACGGAATGCCATCCACATAGTAGGCAAGATACGCCGGACTGCACAAACCATTCCTGAGAATATTCTCGACCGCCCATAGATAGGCATCGCATCGGGCACTTCCTGTTGAACCGAGAGTAGTCTCAGGAATCTTGCCCGTGCCGGTGAACATGTCCCTCAAATCATGCTCAACAGGGATGTTTGGCAGGAGTTCGCGAAACTGAGCGAAGAACGAGTCTGCAGCCGTAGAGCCACGAAGAGGGATCAGGTTCTTTGCACCGGCAAGGGTGGCTGCAACGTTTGCGGTTGAAGGAACAGACTCATCCCAGATCACAATGCCGTGGATGGAGTCTGCAAATCGTGTGAAGACTTCACAGATCTTGTCCGTCTCAACGAGTGTGTGTTCTGCCAGCATTCTGTCGCTCTGCCGCAGCCAGTTGAGCCAATATGTGTCCAGTGAACAGGAATCGGTGGGCTGACTGCGTTCTCTCATCAAACCGTTGGAGAGATAGCGGAGAAAAAGATTCGGTCTGCGGCGGTTGACGATGCCTTGAAGAGCGGCGATTGCCTTAGCAGCATCGTATGCCCATCGGGTTCCGCGCTCATCCTCACCGCTCAGTGCGGCTTTCAAGTCCAAGACGACAATTTCTGGTAAGACATTTCCCATGTTGACTATCCTTTCAGATTTGCTCTTCGCAAAACAAAGGGACTTTCGAGTTTGTGTAAGACCTATGAAGGTTCAACAACCCGAAACACAATATACGCACCAGACTGGCTTCTGAATACGGGCTCAAGATGAGTTCGATTTGTCAGCTTTGTCTCCGTATCTGGGTACAAACGACGCTCAATGTGCCCCAGGAAGATGTACCTGATGTTATACTTTGCGCATATCTCCTCTGACGATGCGCTGTCGTCGGTTGTGTACAACTGACGCAGGTCTTGATCGCGCTCGGACAATTCGGGTGGCGTATGTCCGCGCTGTTTCGTATGGTGAGGCCATCCCAAGAGAGTCGGCAGACCGGTGTATTTGCAGGCAATGGTGGACTCATCATAGCCCATATTGGTGAATCCTTCAGCAATGACCTGGACACCGGCAACATTTCGGTTGAGCCAGTCAACCGCCTCGAAGAGTTCTGCTTCCTGGGGAGTGTGCTTGAGGAAGTTCAGACCGTTCAGGGTTGGCTTGTCGCTCTTCTTCTGGTTTCGTGTGACCGTTCCATGTACGGCTCGGTAGGTACAGATCAGGGTTAGAAAGAGTGCGAAGAGAAAGGCAAGACAGAAGATGCTGCGAACGATCTTGATGTGCACGATCCATAGCAGATTGCCCTTGGTTTTTTCGAAAACGCGCCCCATCCACTCCGAACGAATCACTCCGACCGCGGCGGCACATCCCACCGCAACGAAAATCCAGGTGTGATGGTAGAACTTGAAGACGGTATTCATGCGGTCAATGATCACGATCAACTCGGATATCGTGGCGATCGTCCAGCCGGCAAACAGAAGGGTTGATATGAACAACTTGGTGGGGCTGTTGCGCCAGAGGATCATCGTGCTGACCAGTGCCGGCAAGAGCATGACGTAGACGACGATTCCGTGTGCGGGAAGCCAAAACCCAGAGAGACGAAGTTGTCTTGCGACAAGTGCCGATCCGACGATGCCAACAACCAATGGCAGTATCGGAGAGGGCAGGGAAATGTCTTTGTTCAAAACGCGTCCACGAAAAGCCGAATAGTAGCTCATGAAGATCCAGGTGAGCGAAAGGAGGATGAAGAATCCGAAATGCCGCATGGCGTTCCAGAAGTTGATGTACCCATCATTGTTGAACTTGAATGTTGCAGCATCGGTATGAAGATTGATGTGGAAATGGTAGAAGAGCAGTCCGCTCAAGCCAACGATAACGATCAAGGGGACGGCGCACTCGCGCAGGATTTTCCAGAAAGCGCTGAGTAACTGTGCGGATTCATCCACCACGAGACCTCTGGCTGTGCTTAGCACCACCACGGCCAGGGCGATGGCCAAGCCCACCGGTCGGCTGTTGATACATCCGAGCCAGTAAGGATGAAGTTCACAAATGGAAGGCCAGAGATATGTCCACGCCACAACGAATCCGATTACACCACAGACAGGGACAAACAAGGGCGCGACAATGTTTTCCTGAAAGGAGACGGACGCGTCACTGTCTCCGCCTTCGATGACACTGGACGGCGTTTCGAGGAAACAGAGCGTCTTCTTGGGCAGCACCAACGCGCGTACAAAGAGGATCAATCCGAAAAGCCCCATGTAGGAGATGAAGTCCCAGATATTGGTTGCCAACTGCGACCCAATCGTGATGGCGAAGAACAGTCCACCCAACAGAAGATGGTTTTCGAACAAGGCTTTTCTTGAGGTGTAAGCCAGATAGATGAACGACAGTGCCAACAGCGAAACAGGCATCACCAGGACGTGTGCATGAAGATCAGCAAACAGCCAGCTCCAGACGGGATACTCATTGATCATCCCTTCCCCAAGGGCTCGGGAAGATGCCCAGAAGCTATCCCACATTCTGCCATGGGAGGGTTGGAAGAAGAGGGCACCACTGAGGATCGCCCTTACCGTCGCAGCCAGGGAGAGAACAACGGTCTGAGCCAGAGCCACCGCCGAAAGCCAAAGACCGGCGAGCAAACCATGCTGCCGAACAATCTCTCCCCTGAGAAGATCGTTGAAGGAGTTTTCAAGCGAACCTTTGATTGCCAGCTGATAGACTGGGTCGAAATTGCCGATATAGCCGACAAACAGCGCTCCGAGAACTCCCCATCGAATGCGCTTGGTCAGGTTGTAGACCAGTGAGAAAGCGCAGAGCACTGTAAGAGCTGGGATCGTTGCCATGGAGAGGTTGAATCCGAAAGCGGTTGGGGTTGAAGCCAGTTTGGTGACATAACCGATCAGGATATCTCCATAGTAGTAATAGTTGAGAAGTGTTCCGGAGAACCAGGGCTCATAGGGAGGAAAGGTTGAGCCTCGCACGACGGCGTTGTAGAAGGAGAAGTCCATCGTCTTCTCACCCCAGAATATCTCTGGGTTGAATGCTCTGATGACAAGGAAGATGATGAACGTTGAGAGAAACAGAATCTCTGTGACAAGAATGAGGCTGAACTTTTCCCGAATCACCTGGAAAAGATGCTCCTTGGTAACGAAGAGCCAACACGAGGCCGCGAGAGCGAACAGGCTGATCCAGCAGAGCATGACCGTGAAATAGCCGAGGTGGAGATTCACCAGAATCCAAACAAGATAAGTGCTGACGATCAAGCCCAGTGTTCTGGCGAGGGGGTATCCATGGTCAGGCATCGAGCGAAACAAACTGCATGTCAGAGGCAGCATCGCCAATGCCAGAAGATCAAGAATCGCCAACCACTTTATCACCTGCCAGACTTCATACCACCACGCATCGCGGCATTGGGTGATCTGTGCGATCTTCTCTGGTACCTGCCGTTCCGATTCTCTGACGGCTTTCGGCATCGATGGCGGAATGGAGCCGTCGGTCAGATTGATCGCGTCAATTTTGTTCAGCACCGCAGTTCGATCCAAGACGCTGTGATGGAAATACGATCTGAAATAGTTGAGGAAGTCCCCTCGATCATTTAATCCAAGACGCGTATGGGATTTCAGCAAAGACTCGATGCGTGAAATACCCATTCCCAGCGAAACCGGCAGATTGGCAACTTCCCTGCGAAGTGAAGCCAACTGTTGTTCATCGCCAATCTCACCGGCTCCTACAGTTCGCGAAACATCTTCAACGGAAAGGCACGGGATGGTTGCGAGTTTCTCCGCCTTGTCAAGCAACTTCTCCAGTTCATCCCCTTGAAATCGGGAGCGGAAAGAGGGTCTTTCCAGGATTTCGCGAACCTCTTCAAGTGTGAAGACTCCGTCATCGGGATATGGGTCGCGGACGAGGTTTAACAGCTGTTCCCGCGGAGACTCCCTCCAGAGCATAATGTCTTCTCGGGTCAGTGCATCAACTTCTGGAGAAATGTCCAGAATTCGGCGGTAGTAGTCAGTGGCGGTCATCGGAGTGGTCTTCTCGAAGATGACGCACTTGGGATGGTCATAGACACGATGACTCTCATCGGCGAGAAGGTCGTTGAACTCCCAGCCCAAGAGTGTGGCCGGTCTGGTCACCGTTTTTCGGAGCGTGAAACCTAGGTCGCCAGCAAAAAGCGCCTTATAGTATCTGACCGTCATACGATACTTGACAGGCACGGTCATGGTTGTGCCGTAGAGTCGTGTGGTTGGCAGACAAATCCAATCGGAACGTTCCAGACTGTTGGCGATTGCCCGAACTTTGGACTCTCCATCGTCGTGATAGGGAGCCATCTTGACGCTGCCGTAACGTTGAGATTGATAGGGCATTCCAACTGGGATTTCGTCATCCCATTCCTCGTGTACGATCAGAGTCTGGGTGCCGTCGGGTTTCTTGTCGGGAATGTTCTTGTAGATCCACAGCGAAGCGTAAGACCAGGTGTGCGTGCGGTCGTAGACCTGCATATAGGCAAAGGAATACAGAATCGCCGAGACGACTGCAACAACGGCAATGAGCTTTCGAATCCACAGCCAGAGATAGAGAAACAACCTTCCCCAGCCTTTGAGATTCAGGGTGCAATACCAGTCTCCCAGGCACAGTTCAGCCCCAAAGAGCGTCAGCAAGGGGATTGCCGCCACGGTGTAACGTGGGAATGTGGCCTTGAAAGAACCTGTAATAAACAGATAGACGGCCGTCCAGCTAAGCAGCAGCAAATCGTTGCCACGAGGGCGCACGAAGTTCCTCGCCAATGCAAAGAGAAAACCGCCAACGCACACAATTCCCAATGGCCAGCCGAATGACCAGCGCATCGTCTGCAGCGCAATGGTGACGTAGGGGATGGTGTTGCTGAACTGCTGTGTCCAAGGACCTCCTGCACGCAGTTTCACCATCTGGCTTTGTTCGTGGATTTGGCGTGCAAATTCCGCCGAGAACAGGATGTTCAGCCATCTGTCTGTAAGACCAGAGCGTCGCAACGCGTTGACGTACGGCGTGTACGGTTGCTCCCAGGCGTGAGGTTGTAGAAAGAACCACGCGCCCAAGGCGACTGCACAGCAGATGACGAAGAACAGGTAGGGCATAAACTGTCGGGCTGCGCGTGTTCTCTGAACAAACAGAAAATGTGCCACAAAAGGCACTGCCAAGATGGGCGCTGAACTGAACTTGCTCGAGAGCGCCATTCCGATTGCGATACCCATTGCAGGATACAGAAGCAGAGTTGACCATGAGATCGCATGGTTGACGCGTAACAGGTATCTCAGAGGGGCACTCAAGGTCAGGCCATTCAAACGATCCTGGCGACTTGGTCTGGCGGACAGTTCGGCAGACGCCGTCGGATTGGGTGCTGCTGTCACAAGGGCAGAGGCC
>JAKQFZ010000461.1 GCA_029558215.1 Candidatus Omnitrophota bacterium | reverse complement strand
GGTGCCCGATATGCTCCAGGCCGTGGTTGCGATTGCCAGCAAGTATAACGTTCAGATCGGCACTTTTGGCCATGCCGGTGACGGCAACCTTCATCCAACCGTTTTGTGCGATGTTCGTGACAAAGATGAGATGGCACGTGTTGAGAAAGCTATTGATGAGATCTTTGACGCTGCCATCCAGTTGGGTGGAACTCTGTCCGGCGAGCACGGGATCGGTCTGGCAAAGAAGAAATATCTCAAGAATGAATTTGGCGAGAATGGGGTGGCGATGATGCAGGCCGTCAAGAAGGCTTTTGATCCCAAGAACATCCTCAATCCCGGCAAGATCTTTGAGGAGGAACCATGTTTGACATCCTGAAAAGCATCGAGACGGAAGTGCTTCGCTGTCTGAAGTGCGGTGAGTGTCAGGAAGTATGCCCTGTCTACCGAGACAAGGGCAATGAGTCTTTTGTCGCGCGTGGCAAAGTGCGTCTGATGCGCGCCGTCATGGATGGCGAGATTGATCTGACACCCGGTGTGCAGGAGCGAATCAACTGCTGCCTGAACTGCAATGCCTGTCTCAGCCGCTGTCCTGCCGGCATTGATACCGATTCGCTGGTATTCAGTGCCCGATGCGAGATGCGGGCTTCCGGAATTTCAGTTCCTGAGAATCTTGAAGGTGTCAGAAAGAACATCACAGAACAGGGAAATCCCTTCGGACTGCCTGCTGGCGAGCGCGGTTCCTGGATCTCTGAAGACGTTGTCAAACGCAAGGCGGATGTGGCTTACTTCGCAGGGTGTGCTGTGTCGTACTCCCAGAACCGAATGGCCAAGGCGGCGCTTCGGATTCTGGACGGCGCGGGCATTGAGTACACAACTCTTGGCAATGATGAGCGCTGTTGTGGTGATCCACTGCTTCGGATGGGACTGAAGGATCAGGCGGAAACCATGATGGAGGAGAACCGCAGCAACCTCCAAGCGAAAGGGGTGAAGACTGTCTTCACGTCCTGCGCCGGATGCGCCAAGAGCCTCAAACACTCATTGGGTCAAGACTTTGAGGTCTACCATGTGACAGAGTATCTCAACAAACTGGCATCAGAAGGCAAGATTGAGTTTGAAAAGCCCTTCGCAAAGAGAGTGACCTACATGGACGGCTGTGACCTCGGTCGTCATGCGGGAGTCTATGAGTCTCCACGAGAGTTACTTCGACACATTCCTGATATTGAATTGGTTGAGATGCAACAAAACCGGAATCTGGCTGTGTGTTGCGGTGGTCCCTTTGTCGCCGCCTATCCGGAACTTGCCAAGAAGTTTGCGGCAAACAGAATCAAGGACGCCTTGGCCGTCGGTGCAGACACCATCGTTGTTGCCTGTCCGACATGCCTTCTGAACCTCAAAGAAGGGGCAAAAAGCCTCGATGGTGCCAAGGTAGACATTCAGGAAGTCGTGTCTCTGGTTCAGCGCTCTGTCAAGGGCAAGTGAACGCTTGCCCCGCATCAGGGAAAGAGCCGCCGCTGCTGATTGCATTGCATCGTGACTGACCGCGTTTGTTGTTGTCGTGCTTTCGTTTGTCTGCTCCAGAACAACAGCACGAGGGATGCTGCACTGCGGCATCCACGCCATCTTCTTCTAGAGTTTCCAGTAGATGTTCTTGCGGTTGCAGTACAGAACGCAAAGCCACAAACAGAACGTCCAAAGCAGTCCCCAGAAGACGCCGTAGTAACCAGACTTGCTCAGGAGAAGTGTCTCAAGCGACGGGAGCATTTCCGCCCATCGAACCAAGGTGTCATTGCGCCCCTTGAAGAAGTCCTCGATCTGAAGCGCACGGAAAAAGATGCGCATGATGATTTGCATGAAATAGGCCAGCAGCGCATTCTTTCCAAAAACGACCAAGGGAGATGCCCACTTGCGGTATCCCCAGACGTCCATAATGTAATAGATCAAGAGAAACGTCCAGGCTCCTATACCTGAAGTAAACATCGCATAGGATGCGGTCACGTCCGGCTTGTTAAAGCAGAGCCCCATTTGACCGGTGATAAAACCAATCTTGTGAACTGCATATCCGACAACCATGAAAACCGCACCAAGAGTGAGCGCCTGCTTTGTGATCGTCTTGCGGTCACGGCTGATAAGAGATTCCCCAACCAACACACCGATCATCGTCAT
The DNA here is from genome assembly GCA_029558215.1 of Candidatus Omnitrophota bacterium. Lineage (GTDB taxonomy): Bacteria > Hinthialibacterota > Hinthialibacteria > JAKQFZ01 > JAKQFZ01 > JAKQFZ01. The sequence continues at coordinate 603 of JAKQFZ010000461.1, read as the reverse complement.
AACGCCATAGGAAATCGAGACCCACGGCCGACAATGAACGATGAGAGGCTTTGCCCAGTTGCCGTCAGGCTGGCTGATTTTCCAGAAAGGCTCGGTTGTCTCGCCAAAGTGCAGCCACCAATGAACGTAGTGCGACATGAGCATGTGGAACGCCAGAATTGCGAAGATGGCAACCCACCGACCTTTGCGAGACAGTTTCATGCTCGCAACACCCATGAAGTAGGCAATGCCAATCGCCTGAAGAATGCCCCACCACCAGGACAATCCCAGAATCAAACTGATGTAAAGAACGCCAGCAAGAATGAGCATCACCGTTCGGCTGATGACATGACGCCACCAGTCTGCACCGCGTCGGGCACGACTCAGTGGAATGCACAAACCCACAATGAACACGAAAAAGGGCGCAACCAGATCCGTGATCGTACAGCCTATGTTTTTCAGTCGGGCTTCAGGCAGCTGCGCTATTTCTTCCTCGCTCAGCCCCTCGGCCTTCTTCTCCTCCGCAAACCGTTCCCAACCAACGTCGGCATGATTCCACGTGGAAATCGGAACACTGCCAAACCAACTCATCTTCTGTGGCAAGTTCCTGTAGCCCGCCACCAC
>JAKQFZ010000456.1 GCA_029558215.1 Candidatus Omnitrophota bacterium | reverse complement strand
TCGAAGACTCGTTCCACCCTACTCGACTGTCTGGGGCTCCAACAGCAACGGCAAGCCATAGAAAATGACCCCATGTAGCATGCCTGCAGTGCTGGCCTTCTTCGGTTCTGCCGTGCTGAGGAAATGGGGAAATGTCCAGACTCCAAGGAAGAGCAGGATGATCTTCCAAAGAACTGACACGAAGGAGAATAGAACGAACACGGGAAACGCTCCTAATACTCGCAAGATGGATCGGCAGACCCATCAGTGCTATTGAAGGCCGATCTCTATCATGCCCTGCTTCAGAAGCGCGTAACGCCTTGCTACTGAAGCCGCTTAGTTATGGGGTCTGTGTCTCGGAGATGTCCTCAAGTTTGATCCAATCCATGCCAACTCCCGTCGGACACGAACCGGCAAGTCTAAGCCAGACGAAGATGCAGTCCCCACTCTCGGGTAGAGTGATGTCCCGAGTTTCCAGTTCTGCGTCTTTGGGTGTTACGGCCGTTCCCACTTCAGTCCAGACACCGTTCGTCAAATGCTGCCGATTGAGCAATGCAAATCGAGCGGCTTTCTGCCCCTCCCGACCGTCGGGCAAAGATTCACTCCCCTCCATCTGGGCAAACGAGAGCAGAGCAGATTTTGAGGAGTCAGCGATCGCGTGTGCAGACAATGCACAGTCACCCGTCTCGGCGGCTTTGAGAGTGCTCAACCGCATGGTAAGTCTGTATGTATGGCCTGGCGTCAATCCCAGAAACCTTCTGTAGGCACCCCCTACAGCACCTGAGGAGTCGCTCCGCAGCATTTGAAATCGGGTCTTGTCTTCTGGCTTCTTTATTCGTGGTGGAGGCCTGCGAATTGCATCGTCGTAGTGGGTGGATTTGGTTCCCTCCTCCAGAATTACGTCTCCATTGCCCCAATCAGTCCAGTTGGGCGCGACACCGCCAACAAAGGGCAGATCAGCGATCTCCTCCTGCGTATTGTTTCTCAACATGATACCACCTGCGCCGGAAGGGATCCCGACATACAAACAGCCGGAACCATCCTCGTTGAGTATCCCGCCAGCTCCCGACGATGCATCTCTGACCAGCCCGACGACCCAGATACTGAATGCAGACGGATCGCTTCGGCTGACGTTCAGATCAATGTCATATCTTGACACCGGACGCGGTACTGTCATCACAGAGCCGTTGATGATCAGAGATACTCCGTCATAGGGCTTATCTCCAGACGGATTGTCCCACATCACCGAGACGCAATTGCTGTGAGGGTCGTAGACGGCGCTTACCGACGTAGGGGGCTTCGGAATGTTCAGCCCCAGCTCAGTCCCCGCGAGGAAATACTCGCCAAGGAAGCCTGTCAGGCTGAGTCCCCCGTCTACAGGTTCGAGATATGGCGGGGCTCCGGAGAAATGGGAACCTTCGAACCATCCAAAAGGATCCTTCTCGTTCACCATCGAGCAGAGTCTTTCCAGTACCTCGCTTGCCCCCTCACCCTCGAAAGTTGGTATTGCCACAAAGAGGGGGGATGAGCCAGAGGAGTTTACGAGAAGCAGTTGACCTCCAAGCGCCGTACCTCCAAAGGGTACCAGGTGCTTCAGGATCTCTCCACCAATACACGTCGCTGTCGAAGACAGGAGAACCAGGAACACAGAACCGGTGAATAGGAAAATGCTCATAGATCGACTCTTCATATCCTTTGTCTCTCCTTTGATGAAGTGCGAGTCAGTCAAACTCACACTCGCTGGGATCTCCG
>JAKQFZ010000452.1 GCA_029558215.1 Candidatus Omnitrophota bacterium | reverse complement strand
GCCAGTGCCAAGCGAAGATTAGCGCCTGATTATGAGGTCTAATCTCTACCAAGCAGAGGAAAAGGCCTCTTTCGGCCTTACCCTAAGGCGAAGTCGCCGCCAATCCAGCGCTTGAACAGCCCTGTAGGGTGGAACGAGTCTTCGAGTTCCACCACGCCGAATGTTTTCACCGGTCGGATAATCTCGGTTGCATACAGATATCACCGATGCCATTCTATATTCATGTGCGCGAAAGTCTTTCGGAGTTATCAGGCTGGATCTTTGACAACGGCATCGCTGAGGAACGTGATCGCGTTAGAAGATGGTGGAACTCGCAGACTCGTTCCACCCTACGCAACTACGCAACTACGCGACTATTCCGTCTCCCAGATAGCAGACGGTACTGACGAAGATACCGGCGTTGGCGTGGGAGCCGGTTCCCTCTGGTCAGAAACTCCGTACGACGAGAAATGGTAGACCTTTGCCTTAATCTCGTTCTCCACTGTGTCTCTGAGCCGTGTAGGGTGGAACGAGTCTTCGAGCCGTGTAGGGTGGAACGAGCCGTGTAGGGTGGAACGAGTCTGCGAGTTCCACCATCTTTGCTTCATATCATTCACTTGCTGCGGCATTATCCACCATCCATCCGAACACTTCCGTGGGTGCACAGCAAGAGCATCCCCATTCCCGTGGATATATCCCTTGAGCAACGTACCTGGGTAACGTCGAATATGGCCATTCGTGAGCGCATCGAACAAGGCCATGTTTCACGGGATTGTAATGGATGTAGTCGCAGAGCCTTCGCAAATCCTCTTCATCCCGCACCATATGCTCCCAATAACGTCGCTGCCAGACGCCTCTTTCCCCTCTCCGCTCTTTCGACGCGTTCCGTCTCGATTCGAACATCTCTTCGCGCAAGTAGATCCTGGTGAAACGCTCTTTGATCAACTTCCACCACATTGGATAGTCCGAATCCCCCTCCGGCAATGTCCAGATGCAGTGAAGATGATCAGGCAAAAGACAGAAAGCCACCGTGTCAAAGGGGCGCTTCGCCTCTATGGCGGCATACGCTTCTTTCAACCAACGACGACATCTCGCTTGTACAAACAACCTCTCGCGAGATCCCGTCACAACCGTGAAGAAGAAAGTCCCGCCGGGAGTCCATGAACGCGCGTATCTTGACATGCATGGCATTATTGCATCGGCCACAGACACGCGCAACAAAACACACGAAAACCCCAAGAATCATACAGTGAGATGGTGGAACTCGAAGACTCGTTCCACCCTACGCTACTACGCAACTTGATCACCCGCTTTGGGTGTGATGGTGGAACTCAAAGACTCGTTCCACCCTACGCTACTTGTCCCAATTGTTTATATCGTCTTCGGGTGGGGTTCCATTCCGGGTGGAGCGGTCGTTGTCCTTTTCATCAATGAGGCCGTCCCCATCATTATCTCTGCCATCGTGAATCGAAAGAGTTCCAGGCCCGCCGTCGCCCGACCGGGTCTTTCCATCTGCGCCAACCGAGTAAAGCTGAAAAGCCTTCGATCCACCAGCGGCGGTTTTGCCGGCAGAGTAGTTATGATAGTCCTTGACCTCATCGCGATTTCTTGGAGGGGAGATGCTCAGTTGGCCATCTTCATTCTCATGCCACGCGGGGTAGTAAGGACCCACGTTGCCATCGCCCTGGTAGCCCTGTCCATTTCCGTTCATCGCAGCCCACAGCATGGTCTCACTGTTCACGTAGAGAAACGGGGTGCCCCAGGAGTCTACGATGAATGAAGATCCCGAACGCGCACTCGAGGAAATCATCGGAGTTCCATCCAGGAATCTTGGCATCTTCTTTTCCAAGTCTCCCGGCTTGAGCAGCTGATCGTTGTCCAGAGTGATGTAGGGGCCATTCCAGTGTGGATTGGAGGTGCGACCAGCCTCAATCCGTGTTTCGTCCTTATCCGTGTTGACCAGGCCATGCAAAAGACACTCCTGAAGGAAATCCGATCCACTGGGGGGAAACTGCCCGGTATCGGCATAGTAACTCCAGATCGAGTTTTCCAGTGTGCTGATAAGCAGTCTGGTTTTGTTGACCTTCGCCTTCTGCAGATGGGAACGCAGGGTTGGAATGGTGATCAAAGCAATGATCGCTGTCAGGGAAACAACAACCAGAATCTCCAGGAGCGTGAAGGCCCGAATTCGACGCCTTCCTGTATGGCTCATAGATGCATCTCCTTCCTACTTTTTCCTGCTGGCTTTCTTCCAGTCCAGACGGTAGTAAGGGCAGGGAGCATCAGGGTCGAATTTCACGAACTTGTCAAAGGTACAATTGCTGACAGGATGGTTCGCCTCATCAAGAAAGTCATCATCTTCAAGATAGCAAACGCATTCTTCTCGGTTGCAATGTTTCTGCTCCATAAGCAAATTCCACCTCAACAGGCAAATCCCAGTTCGGGACTTGGCGCGCCAGGCGGGGCTCGAACCCACGGCCTTCGGCTCCGGAGGCCGACGCTCTATCCAACTGAGCTACTGGCGCGCGAAATTTCAGATTCGTAAGGCGATGCCTCTTCAAAAAAGAGATACTTCCGCCACTTATGCCTCTCATGACCCATGTGTCGAATCAGATGCAGGAATGTTGCCGAAGTCGGAACCAAGGGACGATTCACAGGCCACATTCCGATCTCTTTGGGTAGATGGCTACCCTTCTTATTATTGCACTTCTTGCACGCAGTGACAACATTATCCCAGGCGTCCTCACCCCCGCGGGAAAGAGGAATGATATGATCAATGGTCAGTTCCTCGGAACGGTGCGTCTTTCCGCAGTACTGACACTGATTGTTGTCTCTCAAGATAATGTTCTTTCTGCAAAAACTGATATCCTTGTACGGGACGCGGACATACCGGCACAGTCGAATCACCTCGGGAACCCTCATGGTCAGCGACGGTGAATGAATCACCCGATTGCTTTCTTCAACTGTCAAGGCACTTCCTCCCAGCACCAGAAGCAAAGCCCGTCGCATCGAGCAGATGTTGATGGCTTCATAGCTGGCGCTGAGCACAAGCACCTTGTTCTGCATCACATGGGCAGGTGATGCAACCTGTTCGAGATTCGCTGCAACTGCGGTTGTCCACCTCCAATCGGGTCTACTCTCTCGTCTGTTTCCTAGTGGGACTCTCCCAAGACCTGGACAACGATATCACGCTGCCTGGGGCGATTGTCGAAGTCCACAAGTATCACCTGTTGCCAAGTGCCCAAGACCATTTGCCCTTCAGTAATCGGAACACTGAGGGAAGAACCCAGCAGGGATGAACGCACATGCGAATGGCCGTTTCCATCACCCCAGCGTTGGTTGTGAGCGTAGGTCTTACTGGACGGCGCCAGATGTTCGAAGGCTTCATTCAGATCCGTCAGGAGACCGCTCTCGTACTCCACTGTGGTCAGTCCCATCGTGGAACCTGGGGCAAAAACATGCACCAGTCCTTCCCTGACGTTCGAACTGCCAATACAGTCGCGAAGTCTATCGGTCAGATCAATGATGTCATTGTTGCCCTTTGTGTCAAAACTTAAGGTGTACGTCTTGACTGTCATTTCCTCTCCCCGCCTCCAATATGGAAATGAGCGTCGGTGGCAATTGCCCGAAAACCCAATCGCGTATAAAGATTCTGGGCTGCCAGGTTATTGGCCATCGTCCGAACCTCAAGAATCTCCGAACGCTCCGCCAACCAGGCAAATGCCTGATGGGCAAACCATGCTCCCAGACCTCGTCCCTGAAACGCCGGCGCGATGGCGATGAAATCCAGCACGCCAAATCTCACTCCCAAAGCCTCAGAAAGCTTCTTCGGCACGAGAAGCGTCACGAAGCCCGCGGACACATCCCCAACCATCAGAACCATCACGGCATCTGCGACCCCTCCGAAACACCGTTCGAGCCATGCAGGGAAGACTCCCTGTGCCCTTTCAGGTGAAAGCGAAGGGTCATTGAAGAAATGACTGATCTGATGCGCTTCACGAGCCAACGGCCTCATCCAGTCAAGGTCTGCCAGCTCAGCGGGACGCAACAGCACAGGCTCGCCTGAAGACTTAACATAGGAATTATGTCCTGTCTTGTCAAGGTCTTTTGCCTTCATGCCAAACTTGATAGACATCCCCAGAAATCGTCCCCCAAACGATTCAACCGCCTGCGACAGAGCAAAGTCGTCGCCATCTGTGCGGAAATCAATCAGGTCAGCTCCCTTTGAGAGCGCTTCTTGAATGGCGGCTTCCAAGACTGGTCTGGGTAAGGAACCAACATGACTCCAAAAATTCTCTATTCTGAAGTAGTTCAGACCCAGTATGCCCGAATGCCATTTGGACTGGGTGATGACAAAGTATCCCAAGGGCTTTCCGGTAGCGTCGAG
>JAKQFZ010000451.1 GCA_029558215.1 Candidatus Omnitrophota bacterium | reverse complement strand
TCTTTATGGCTTTTGAATGTATCTCTGCTATCTTCGCCTCTGTTTCCTCCGGCGACGGCCCTGACGGTACTACAGGAGCCTCCTGCGGGGTATTGGCTTCCTTCATCGCGTCCACGTTCTGCTTCTTCGCCATTGCCGTGTTCTTCAGAGCCTTGGAGTTCATCTCGTCTATCTGAGCCTGAAGCATATCAAGCTGTTTCTGCATCATCTCGGGGTTGGAATTCTCCTTCACCCAAATGTCGTGCTGTTCCTTCGTCCTGAGCTTGTTGGGTAAATCCATCGCCTTGCAAAGCTCCTGAACGAACTCTTCCTCTGGAATCCACGCTTTGTACTTTTCGATAAGGGGTTCACTCTGTTGCAGAACCATCGCCCTGACTTCCTTGGCGACGAGAGAGGAAAGCCCCTTGGCAACCACCTTGTAATCGCCCTTGATGGACTCGTCTTCGTTGAAGTCCATGTTCCATGCGTACATTCCCTCAAGGATGCCGGAGTTGAAATCATCGAAGTTCTTGGCTACGTCCTTCACGGTGATGTTTGTGGAACCGCTTCGGATGGATGCGCCCTGTGCTGTCTCGTTGCCTGACTTCGCGGGTTCGATCAGCATATAGGTGGGGAAGGCGGTTTCAAGGTCTGCGAAGTCGAGGAACTGCTTGATGATGGCCTGATACTCGGTGATGTGGGACTCGGGATTGAAGAACCTGACAGCCGGGGCGGTAGCATCGTTGTTGCGGCCTTCTCTCAGCCATATCTTGAACTTTTCGATATTCTCGATGTCCTGATTGGGGTCGATGAGGTCGGTGTTAATCTCAGCCTGCGGTCCCGCGCAAATCGCGGCATTGTCCAGCATCATCCTTGTGCCGGCGCAGACGTTTATCTGTGAATCCCGCATGACCCTCGGTAGTCCCTTGCCGAAGATGCTGGTTTCGTCCTTCTCGAAGTAGAAAACGTGATAGGGCTGCTCCCCCTTCGGGGTCTGGTTGAGAACGGCCTTTATGGGCCTGTCGCCAAGA
>JAKQFZ010000440.1 GCA_029558215.1 Candidatus Omnitrophota bacterium | reverse complement strand
GGGCGGCGCTGGCACATCAGGACATTCGCTCTATCGAAGAGCAGGTGCATCGAACAAGAATTAACCTCAGAAGCGCGGATATTGCCAAGCTGACGATCGATCAAGGATGAAACAGGATACACAAGAACGATATCTCAGAATCTACAATCTTCACCTTGAGAAGAAGTCCGCGCTCGAGATCGCCTCAAAGGTGGGCTGCACACTCAAGACAGTTGAAAATGCTCTTCGGTTCTGTCGGCAGACCACACTGCGCCCCACCCGTGAGGACGAGTTGCAGGATGCCATTGACTCAGTGAAGAAGAACCTTGCCCAGTTGCACGAACGGCTGGCCGAAATTCGGAGAGGCGTTCGGGAGACTACCACTCGGCGGGACTCCGACGGCAGGGTTCAAACCACCCGAAAACTCCTCAAGCCGATTGCGGCTGAAGTTGCCCTCTTTCGCGAGATTCGCGAACACGAAAAACTTCTCTCCTCTCTCCAGGGGCAGGCGAACGAGGCTTCACAGAAGACCAACCAGGACAAGCAGATCATCATTGAGTTTGTTCATTGATAGTGCGCGGGCTGCAGCATACCCCTTACGAAAAGGAACGTTCTGCTAAGGCGACGTCAGGAAAGGAGCCCTGAGGGTTTCTACCTCTACTTTCAAGACCCGCTGAAATACTTCTGAGACCTCTTCATGCACCCCTCTTTCTATCGCGCAGACCTCCGAGCGAACGTCACTGTTGACGTTTTGTATGAAATTGACTACTTTATGCTCGGTCAAATGAAGAGGATAGCGCTTTGTGCCCGCAGTAGTATTCTGGCGATCTTTGTTGCCCTCGGACTGGTTTCTTCAGTTTGGGGGGACAAAGTCATTCTGAACAACGGCGGGGTTCTTGAGGGGATCATCCTCAAAGAGACAGAAGAGGAAGTGGTTGTCATGTCTCGGGTCGGGGAGTTGACCCTGTCCCGAAGCACCATCGCGGAGATTCAGCGCGGCAACTCCTATCAGGTCTATCTCGATCGAGCCGAAAGTTTCATCCGCCAGAAGAAGTTCCTGAGCGCTCGTGAGAATCTCACCCTTGCCGAGCGAGTCGGCTGTCCCAAGGATCTGCTCAAGAAGCATCAGACCTTGCTCGAACATGCCTCGCGCAATGAGACCGAGAGGCAGATGAATGAGCAATTGGCGACTGCCGATGCTCTCCGTGCCAAGGGACGACTCCAGGACGCCATTGACACGCTCAACCGACTGCCCACCGAGCAGAAGAACGATCCGAGAGTTCGTCGGGCATTGACGCAGATGTTGTGCGGATCGGCCTATGAGCACATTGACCATTTTCGTTTCAACCAGGCGGTTCGGAATATGATCCAGGCGCGCGATCTGGGAGCACCGAAGGCCGAACTGCACTTTCTGATGGGGCTGTTGAAGCAGAGCGAAGGTCGCATGGCGCTTGCCCAGTATGAGTTTGGAGAAGCTTTGCAGGCGGATCCGGATGTCTACAATCGATTTCCGGGCAGCATCAAGTCGCCTTTGTTCCCTGTTCCCATCGAGGCACGTGCTGAGGTGGCCATGATCTCCGCTGCGTCGTTGGATCTCAACATATCGGAGCTGGACATCGGACTTGACCGACAAATCGCCCTCAAGACGCATCCGCTTGATCAGAAAACCACCAAGACCGAGTTGCTCATTCCCCCAGGCACCAGTGCGGACAAGGAAGAGATTCTGCGCCACATTCATCACTTTGCTGATATCTACGGTGTGGATCCTTGTCTGGTCGAGGCAGTGGCAAAAGTTGAGAGTGCTTTGAACCCCAAAGCCGTCTCCCCAGCGGGTGCCAAGGGTGTGATGCAGCTGATGCCCCTCACGGCCAAAGACATGGGCGTCAAAGATATTTTCGACCCCAAGCAGAACATTGAGGCGGGAGCCAAGTATCTTGGTCTCATGATGAGGAAGTTTCAGAACACGGAGTTGGCTCTAGCCGCCTACAATGCCGGCCCGAGTACGGTTGAATTCTATGGCAAGATTCCGCCGTATCCTGAGACCAAACGCTTCGTTCCGTTGGTGATCAAAGAACGCGATCGAATCAGAAGTTCCAGGGATCAACTGGTACAGTCCAAATAAAGTGCCGCAGAGGGATGGAGTCGGATCCCCTCGAAGTGGATCTCACTGCAATGCTCGATCAGTGAGTCGAAAAGGATGGAGAGAGTCATGACAGGAAAGTTCTGGCGTTTTTCATTTTCGGTCTTCGGGTACTTGTCAGCCATCTTGATGCTGATGCCGGTGCTCCATGCATTTGGTGTCCAGGACACTGATGTCGTTGCCCGTTTCAAAGACGGACAGATCACCGTCGGAGATGTGAAATCCTTTTGGGAAGAACAAGGTGAGTCCAATTTGGTGGTTCGCTCTGCCACTGATGAGAATCGGATTCAGGTGGTGGCTGAAGAGCTGGCCTTGCAGGAGATTCTGCTCGATCACGCCAAACAAAAGGGCTTCGAGGACGATGAGAGTGTTCAACAATGGACGGAGAACCTGCTTGAGCGGCTTCTCATTGACGAACTTCTCAAGAAAGAAGTTGGCTCCAAAATCCAGATCGAAGATTCGTCCATCCAGGCCTATTACGAGGCCAATCCGGACTTGTCACTGATTCCGGAAAAGTTTTCGATCAGGCACATATTCTTTGACACCACGGATGTGACGGCCACCCTGATAAACAAACGACATCAGGACGCGCTCGATGTGCGCTCACGCATCGTGCAGGGAGAGGATTTTCTGGCCATGGCGCTCCAGTATTCCCAGACCGAGGGAGAAAAGGGAGCCGTTGTCACACTGCCTGTCGGTCAGATCAGCCCCCTGCTTGAGAGGGCAGCCCTGAGCATGGAGATCGGCCAAATCAGTCCGGTCATGGAAACAAAATACGGTTTTCAGTTGATCCAGTTGGTGGGACAGGAACCGGCTTCCAAGAAGTCCCTTGAGGAGGTTCGGGGTGTGATTGTCTCCAAGATGAGACAAGAACAAGAAGAAACGTACAAAGAACAACTCCGTGACAAGATCATGGAAACCCGTAAGTCGCTGAAAGCAAAGTACGACCTCGAAGACCTCGATAGCCTTCCTCGAACATCAGACAAGGTGATCTGCGAGATACCCGGAGTGTTGACTGTCACGGCCGCTCAGTTGAAGGATGTTCTGAGTCGGATGGCTCCTGCTTCAGCGCCGGTGTGTGACGCCACGACGGCAAGGGACATCATTGAGAATGGTTTCATTTTCCAGACTCTGAGCATTCGATATGCAAAGGAGTTGGGGCTGGATCAGTCTCTGGAGATACAGGATCGTGTGACCAAGGAGAAGAAACGGCTTCTGATCAGCAAATCTCGGCGCGACTTGGTCGAGAGCCTTGCGACTGAGACGACGCCCAAGCCCGAGGATATCCGAAATTACTATGACACCAATTCCAATGAGTTCATGACAGAAGCCACGTATTTCTATGAAACATTGAGTGTGCCGATCGCACCCTTGAAGATCACAGAACCGACTGTGTCCGATCAGCATGTCGCTATCAGAAGGGCAAAACGCCGCGCTGAGGAGCTTCTGGGTCGCTTCAGCAAGGGACTTACCTTCGAGCAAGCGGCACAGGAGTCCGAGGATCTTGTCTACACACCTGAAAGTGAACCAACGGTAATTCGTTCCGGTGAGGCGGCAGATGCCTTGGATCAAACGCTTGCCTCGCTGTCGGCAGGGGAAGTCTGCAAGGAACCGTTGCTTCAGATGAATAAGTTCCTGCTGGTACGTGTGCTGCGAATTGAAGAACCCCACAGCCAGCCCTTCGAGGAAGTTGAGCAACGTGTCAAGGCTCGGCTGGAGCAGGAAATCAGAAGCAGAACGGATTCAGGATTGAAACAGCAACTCCTTGAGGAAAGTGGTTTTTCACTGGACAAGAAAATCGCGGCTCAGGTCAAACTAGACCAGTAAGCCGCGATTTGCGATCCCTTCCCCAGACAACCGCCTGGCATTCTTTCTGTCAGAAGCCACAGTCCTCAAAAGCGGGCATAGCCCGCAACCTGACTACTTGGTCTGGACGGTAATCTGTTTTGGTTTGGCTTCTTCCTTTTTCGGAATCTCCAGTTCCAGAACTCCCGCCTTATAGGTGGCTTTCACCTTTTCGGCATCCACACCCGAGGGCAGTGTGATCGCACGGCGGAAACTCCCAACAAACCGCTCCGTACGATGGTAGTTCTGCTCTTTGATCTCGGATTCCTTCGTCTTCTCACCCTTGACAGTCAGCGTTCTGCCAAGGATGGAAACCTCAATGTCCTCCTGCTTCACACCGGGCAAATCCAGCTGGACGGTGAAACTGTCCTCACTCTCCGCCAGATCCAAGGGCGGGATAAACCCGACTGCCCCTTCTGTTGCTGCCTCTCCCACGGCGTCCCGAAAGAACCGGTCCATCTCTTCACGAAGTGAGAAAAGTCCGGGAAACGGGAACCACTCTTGTCTCGGTCTCCATTGAACGACTGCCATGATGCATTCTCCTTTCCCAAATTTTTCCTTTTGTGTTGGAGCCTTCCTCATCTTGACTCCAAGTTTCTTGTTCTGCTTTCTTCGGTTAGCAGCGAGCATGCCAATTCTGTTGATTTCCATGGCATCTGTCTCTAAGTCAAAAAAAGACAATAGAGTACGTAGGACATGCCCTGATGTTTCTCTCTTCCAAAAGGAGAGACAGATCTCGGTACTGACTATTGAGTGTGTCAAAATGAACCAACGAGGCGATAGCGTCTGTGTCAGTTTGGCGAGGCTGTTGCTGAGGTTGCTTCAGTGAAGATCCGATGACAGGAAGACTCTCACGGCACTCTGCGCTTGCGGCGACATCTGATCCACACTATCTTGATCCTTGTGGCTTTTCACCATCCGCGGTCTGCTCCCCGGAATTGTCATTTGAAAGGGGAGCGCGGACGCCATGAAATGGCTTGCGGATAGGCATCAGGAGGTTGGCTCGTGAAAAGAGTTGTCGCTCTGGTTGGGTTGTTGTCTCTGGCGTTGCTTTTTTCATGTGGGAGATCCCAAGCCATCAAGTCAGAGAGCAACAAGAGCAATCCATCCGAAAGAGAATCTTCGGTCAAAGAGGAAAGGACTAAGAGCACCATGAGCACCATCGAATTTCCAGATCATCCCAGACTCCTGTTGAACGCCAGGGAGATTGAGTTGATCAAGGAGCGAATTGCCAAACATGATTGGGCTCGGGCCTACTGGAAGCAGGTGCAGGAACGAGCGGATACGGTTCTGGAACAGAGTGTCGTTCTGCCTCCGCGTGGCGGCAACTGGTGGCATTGGTACGCCTGTCCCGAACACGGAGGCAGGCTCCGAACGGGAAAGAGAATCGGCGACTGGGAATGGGAGCATACCTGTTCCGTGGGTGGAGAGGTTTTCCGAGGCGACACGAGCGCACCCAAGACGGACTACGATGGATGCACGCTTCAGGGAGAACACGACGGTTGGAGTAAGGTAGTTCTGGACTTGGGTCTGGCCTACGCGATCAGTGGCAGGAAGGACTATGCGAACAAGGCACGGGAGATCTTACTTGCTTATGCCGACCGGTATTCGACCTATCCGCTTCATACCATCTATGGCGAAGACAAGATTGGTGGCGGTCGCATCGGTGCGCAAACGCTGGATGAGTCGGTCTGGCTCATTCCAGTCTGTCAGGGAGCTGACCTCGTGTGGGACACTTTGACTGAAGAGGATCGGAAGCACTTGGCCGAAGGGCTCCTTCTTCCCGCCGTGACAGAAGTGATTCTTCCCCACAAACTTGGCATCCATAACATCCAATGCTGGAAGAACTCCGCCGTAGGCTTGGTCGGTTTTCTGCTGGGAGACAGGAAGTTGGTTCAGAATGCCATCGAGAATCCCGAGAGAGGATTTCGCCAACAGATGGCAAAGGGTGTACTTCCAGACGGACTGTGGTGGGAAGGTGCCTGGGGCTATCACTTCTACACGATGATGTCGCTGTGGAGCCTGACTGAAGCGGCGAGGAATTGTGGCATTGATCTCTACGAGCCTGCGTTCAAGAGGATGTACGATGGTCCCATCCGTTTCGCCATGCCCAACCTGCTTCTGCCTGCCTTCAATGACAGCGGCACGGCAAGCGTCAAAGGAAGTGCCAGTCACTATGAACTGGCGTTTCGGCGATTTCGGGATCCCGAGTACTGTGCCGTTCTTGAAACATCCAACCGAATTACGGACAAGGCCTTTCTCTACGGAGAGATGAGTCTTCCTTCAACCGGAGCCAGGCAGCGCGAAAGCGTGAACTACCCCGAGTCCGGATATGCCATTCTTCAGCGAGGCCAGGGAGAAGGGGCAACGTGGCTGTGCCTCAAGTACGGTCCTCATGGCGGTGGACATGGTCATCCGGACAAACTCAGCTTTGTGCTCTGCTCCAAGGGAGAGATTCTTGGCGTTGACCCGGGAACCGCAGCCTACGGTCTCCCGATTCAGAACGGTTGGTACAAGACAAGCATCGCGCACAATACACTGGTCGTAGACGGAAACAGTCAGGCTCCTGCCCAAGGAAAGTGCCTTGCATTTGGCACCGAGTCAGGCGTGGACTATGCACAGGCTGAGGCGGGGGCGATCTATGATGGCGTCAAATTTCACCGGACAGTGGCGCTTGTCGAAGAAGATCTTCTGGTGTTTCTCGATCAAGTCGAGAGCGCAACTGAGCATACATACGATCTTGCCTATCATCAGTCGGGAGCCTGGGCAGGCACGGTATCAGACCAACCCTTTATCCTGGAGGAAAAGCCCGGGTACGCTTACCTCCAAGATGCCGTTGTGCGCCGTGTGTCCGAACCTGCTTTCCTGAAGGTTGAGACAAGAGGCAAACTGTCCGTGAACATAGGCTTTCTGCCGGAGCAACCAACTGAAGTCATCACGGCAACAGGTGTTGGCGCACATCTGAATGACCGCGTGCCCGTGGCAATCTTCCGCCGACGCGCATCGAATACCTGTTTCGTTTGGACTGTTGCCATCGGACGCGACGAGCCATCCGTTCGTCTGCTTCGGACCGAAGACCTTGAGGGAAACGCAGTCCCCGGGCATGTTGCCGCGGCTGTTGTCGTTAAGCGAGAACAGGGTTCTCTCCTCGTGGTCGCCAACCCGTCGAAGGATTATCTGATCGTGACGTTGCCCGATGGCACTCGGCAGCGAATGGATCAGTCTGTCTTTGTAAGGGCACTTCAATGACGGTTGAACTGATTCAGGACGCTCTGAACAAGACCCATGATGTGCTTCCACGAGAACGATGGGAGAGTTTGGGGGCTGTCAGCATCTTTCTCAGTAACTGGCTTGTGAGCCGGTACAGGGCACAGCACGGGCAAGTGGACGCAGCCTTCATTCTGAAGAACTCCCCAGTTCGTGAGTCCGCTGCGAGGGCAATTGCCGAGGTCGTCTTCTCTCTGGGTGTCGAAGACCTTTCGAATCTTCTCCGCGAGGTGGGACTGCCTTTGCTGCCACAACAGCTGTTGCGAGAAGAGTATCTCCGAAGAGTGGCGCAGCAGGCGCTTGAAACTCTGGAAGGGACTTCTGTCTGTCCGAGTCTTCTGATCGAACCGACCGCCTGCCAACTCAGTGAGGCCAATCCCAGGAACCTTCCCGTTCATGCCGTCTTGTTTGAGTGGTTTCCCCACTTCACCAACGAGTTTTACTCGCTTGCGGTGGACGCGTTTTCCTCAGATCTCGATCACTCTGGAAAGCCCAGACGCCTTGTCGTTGCAGCGCATGAGTCCTGGTTGACCGAGGACGGTCGTTTGCGGCGGGGACTGTGGTGGACGGGGTTGGAAGATGATCTGCTCATCGAGTCGGAC
>JAKQFZ010000403.1 GCA_029558215.1 Candidatus Omnitrophota bacterium | reverse complement strand
TGGTGGGGTTGCAGTCGAGAGAAGCACTGCAAGGAGAAATTGATGCTCTCAATGGCTAAGAAAACATTCCTGTCTTTACTTGCTGTGGCTTGCCTGTTCTTGGCATCAGGTTGCATGAAGTCGATCAGTGACGGGGCGGTTCTGTCCAAGGAGCATGTCCCCGCTCACTACGAAAGCACCATGAGGTACGACCATTTCTTGAAGATCTGGGTTTCCGATCAAGAGTACGTCCCCGACCGCTGGTACATCACCATCGGTAAGTTCTGTGACGATGATCAATACAGAACTAGAAAGGTTGGTGTGCGTCAGGACACTTACAATCAAGCAAAGGTCGGAGAATATATCAATTTGGAGTGACGTTATGCCAATCTATGAGTATGTGTGCGACGACGAGCAAGGAGGCTGCGGCCACAAGTTCGAGGAGATCCAAGGATTCTTCGACGAACCACTCAAGATCTGCCCAAAGTGTAACGAAGAAAAGTTGAAGAAGCTGCTCGGCAATCCGGGCAGCATCATCTTTAAGGGCAGTGGATTTTACGCCACTGACTACAAGAGCACAGGAAGCACGGAGGCTTAATCATGTTTGTCATTGGTGTTGCTGGACAAGCCCAGATGGGCAAAGATACGCTGGCAGATTCCTTGAAGGAGTTGCTCAACGAGCCGAGGGATTTGTGGGTCAGGGCGGCATTTGCCGCCAATGTCAAGAAGGTGCTCTGCGACACCTTTGACGTTGACATGGAATTCGTCGAGAAGTGGAAGGTTATCCCAGAGATACCGCCCGGCTTCGACATGACGATGCGGCAGGCTCTCCAGTTCATCGGAGATGGATTCCGCAAGATCCGCTCCACGATCTGGCTGGATCTCGCTTTCAGAAACAAGTCCAAGCCTGTCATCATCTCCGACGTGAGATACGTCAATGAGTTTCTCCGGGTCAAGGCCGAGGGCGGCATGAACATCCTCGTGGCCCGGCCAGAGAAGGTGAACGACGACCCGAACGGCTCAGAGGCGCAGATCAAGCCGTACATCGATTTCTGTTTCAACTATTTCTCCGGGCACGGCGATGCGAAGGTGTTCGACCTGTCAGAAATGAACTGGG
>JAKQFZ010000393.1 GCA_029558215.1 Candidatus Omnitrophota bacterium | reverse complement strand
ACGGAGAGTCCCTCTCTTTCGACAGAAGAATCGCTGCTTCGGTTCCATCTGTCCAAAGGTACCGTTACTGTGTCGCTTCAGGATGTTCTCAACAACGGTGCTGTCTACGTCCCAGACTATGGTCTGTTTATCAGCAGTCTGCCAGAAAAGCAGACGCTCTCTGATTATCTCAAATCGATCGAGTCACGGAAAACCGTGCTCGAACAAGTTTGCGAACTCCCTGAGCAAACCCGCCAGCAGGCAATGGCGAAGACACACTACAACCCGGCGTTGGACACGGGTCGAATGATGCTCTCTCTTGCGTGTGGCAATGACAAGTTCATCACACAACGGGATGGAACCATTACCTTCGTCGAAGATTACACTCGAGATGAACGGGGACGGCAGCCGACGTTGCACCTTGCGTCTGTTTTTGGCAGACAGAGCCTGCTGGGATTTACTCAGGGATGGGGCAACCCGGGAATCAATAAGGCTGCCCACTCACTACCCGATCTGGCATTGCCGATGCAGATCAAGGACAAGCACTATTCGGCGGGTCTTGGCCATCATGCCAACGGTGAAATCCTGATTGGCCTTCAAGGCAGGTACTCCCGATTTCAGGCAGAAGTCGGGCTTCAATGGCAGGGTGGCAATACTCCAGGAAGTGTTGTCTTTGAAGTGCTGCTGGACGAGAAGACGGTTTTCAACTCAGGGATCATGAGAGAGCATGATGATCCCAAGTCCATAGATCTTGATGTGACGGGTGTGCAGCGTCTCATGTTACGTGTTGGAGATGCTGGTGACGGTATCGGCTTTGATGCTGCCAACTGGGCAGAGGCACGTCTGACGTCTGCAGACCCCTCGGATGCCGATGAGTTCCTGACAGAGTTCTTCGAGAAAGTTCCGGAATACACGCGTCATCTCAGTGGGGGATGGCTTCCAGCACCAGTCGTGACAACGGTGATGGGTGATCTGTTTTACAGTCAGAGGACATTCGTGGTGCCCTATGGTGCAGATCTGGAGCAGACGTCTCCTGAATGGTTCAGTCCTCAGGCGCTCTGTGTTGTTGAATACACCATCGTGAATCGGCAGACGAAGGATCTGCCCGCTCAGGTTATGTTGCACTTCAGTCCAGGTGCTGAGTTCACGACATCGCCGACCCTCTCAGTTTCAGGGAAACGTGCTTGCGTTCACATTGATGACAGGGTTCTCGCCATCGTAGATTCGGATGCTCTTCCTGAATCGGAGATGGTGGTGTCCGGCAACGCCTTGAGCATTTCCGGGATGATGAAAGCCGGCTCGAACGCCAAGGTGACTGCATGCCTTCCAGGCTGGAGTCTTGCTTTGGAACGGCGGGCGGAGGTTCAACTTGGTGACGACTTATTCGAGCGTTTCAAGGAATACTGGACTCGAGTCATGGCTCCTGCGATGCAGGTTCAATTGCCTGATGCCTGGCTGGAACAGGTGATTCGAGCCAACCAGGTTCACACTCTCTGTGCCGCGCGTAACGAAGATCAGGGGAAGCGTATTGTTCCCTGGATCGCCTCAGACCGTTACTATACGGCCATTGACAGTGAAGGCAACTCTGTCGTTCGCGGCATGATGTATTGGGGACATCAGGATTTTGCCGAACGGAGTTTTGAGTTCTTCTTCTCTCGGTACAATCCTGAAGGCTTCATGACGACGGGCTACACGCTGATGGGTAACGGTTGGCATCTGTGGGCGTTGGGTGAGTTCATGCGCTTGGCGGATGATCGCACGTGGTTTCTTGGAGTTCAGTCCAAGCCACTCGAACTCTGCCGTTGGATTCAGGCACAGATTCAGAAGACCAGGAGACTCACTTCCAGCGGCGAACGGGTGCCCGAATACGGTCTGATGCCGCCGGGAGTGCAGGCGGACTGGAGCAACTACGCCTATTACTTCTATCTCAACGGGTACTTCTACGCAGGTTTGAAGGCAACGGGGAATGTCTTGAAGGAACTGGGCAATCCCGATGCAGAAGCCGTTCTCAAGACTGCCGAGGAACTCCGAGCGGAGATTGTTCGCGCGTTTCGACAGGTTCAAGCGCAGGCACCTGTTGTTGGTCTCAACAACGGAACGTGGGTTCCGTACTTTCCGGCCTCGGTCTACACACCGGGTAAGATGGCGGACTTCTTTCCAGGTCAGGACGGCAACCGCAGTTGGGCCTATGACGTAGACCTTGGTGCTCATCATCTGGTTCCTCAGGGAGTGCTGAGTCCAACGGAACCAGCCGTAGACTGGATGTGCGATAGCCTTGAAGACAATGACTTTCTCGGCGAGGGTTGGGGAGGCTATCCCGCCTCGCTCAACCATGAGGATTGGTTCAACATGGGAGGCTTTGCCAAGGTTCAGCCCTACTATTGCCGCATCGCTGAGATCTACGCACTTCGGGATGAAGTGAAGCCTTTCCTCAGAAGTTACTTCAACACGCTCGCATCGCTCATTGACGCAACAGCGCTTTCCATTTTCGAACACTTCTCCAACTTCTGCTACAACAAGACGCACGAAACCGGGTACTTCCTGCACCAGTCTCGAACTCTCTTGCTCACAGAGCGAGAAGAGGAACTCTGGCTCGCACCTTTTGTGCCTCAAGACTGGTTTGATGATGGCAAGACAATATCTGTCAGTAACGCACCCAGCAGGTTTGGTACTGTCTCCTACACGATCAAGTCCCTCCTCAACGCAGGATACATTGAAGTGGTCGTGGAGCCTTTCGGTGAGCGAAAACCCAAGCAGGTTGTTCTCAGATTCAGGCATCCACAAGGGCTTCAAATCCGCCAGGCCATCCTGAATGGTACCAAGTTGCTTGACGTTGACACCCAGTCGGGAACTGTTCGGATGACTCCGATCTCCAAGGTGATGAGCGTTCGAGCTGAATTCGCTTCTCTGGAACCATGAGATCAGTAAAGCAGTCGTGCAGTCAGTAGGCTTGCTTGCAATGCCCAGGCGAATCGGATATGCTCATTTTACCAGAGTCTGAAGGCTGTGAGATGTGACAGATGGCTCATCCAAGTACCAAAATTCTGCTCGTAGATGATGATCCCGATTTTCTGGAGATCAGTCGAGGCATTCTCGAGTCAGCCGGCTATCAGGTGGTCGTCGCATCAAGTCCGGAAGAGGCCATGCCACTGCTTCATCTTGAACATCCGTCGTTGGTGATCACGGATCTCATGATGGTTTCCCTGGATTCGGGGTTCCGATTTGTGTCAGAAATCCGAGAGACCGAAGGTTTTCAGACCATTCCTGTCGTCATGCTGACAGCTGTGGCAAGCCAGCGTGGCTTCGATTTGGCACCTCGAAGTGCAGATGACCTGCGCGCCATGCAAGTGGACGCCTTCATCCCGAAACCTGTGAAACCCAACAGTCTTCTGCAGACTGTGGCATCTTTGTTAAGCAAGACAGGAGAAAACTCAGCACGATGAGTCAGGAAGTTCCCAGAATTCTCGTTGTAGATGATGAGCTGGGCATTCGTGAAGGATGTCGGAAGATCTTCTCCGTTGAAGGCTATGGTGTTGAGGTGGCCTGCAACGGTCTTGAGGGTCTGGAGACTTTCAAGAGCCAGGGGAGTTTCTCCGTTGTTCTTGTGGACTTGAACATGCCCAAGATGGGCGGTTTGGAACTGATCGAGCATCTTCGGGAACTCGATGATGATGTGGTTATCTTTGTCATAACCGCCTACGCAACGATAGAGACTGCGGTCGAGGCAACACGCAAGGGAGCCTATGGCTATATTCCCAAACCTTTCACGCCCGATGAACTGCTTCTCCCCGTCCGAAACGGTCTGGAGCGGCGTGCCCTCACCTTGGAAAGCAAGAGGCTTCGGGAAGAGCGGGAGAGACGCCTTCTGGAACTTGCTGTTGAGCGCTCTCGATCCAGCACGATCATCAGCTGCATGAGCGACGGCGTGCTCGTTATCAACCGCGACCGACAGATCGTGCTGCGCAACGCCGCGGCGAATCGAATCATCCCTGGCTGTGACGCTCTGCCCCAGGTTGCTGGACTGGACGCCTTGTGTTCCTCGGAAATTCAGGCGTTGGTTGACGAGGTGCTCAGCCAACAGGCGCGACCGGGCATTGCGTCCAAAGAACTTGTGTTTGAAAAACTCACTTTTCTGGTGAATGTCAGTCAAGTGTTGGAACCGTCTGGTGAAGTCTCGGGTGCCGTGGCCGTTCTTCGGGACATTACGCCGTTGAAACAGCTGGAGACGGCCAAGACTTTGTTCATGTCCATGGTGGCACATGAGTTCAAGAGTCCACTCTATGCTGTGGAAGGGCTTCTTTCCAGTGTTGTGGGGGGCGTAGGCGGCCCGGATCCAGAACGCGACCGACATTTCATTGAACGCTCTCTACTGCGGATAAAGACCCTTCAGGCGCTCGTTTCGGACTTGCTGAATCTGACTGCGATGGAGACCGGCAGATTCACGGTTAACCGGCTGCCGCTGGACATAACCCCTGTTCTCCATGAAGTGACGGAGACCTGCCGGGATCACGCCATGGATCAGAAGATTGACCTGAGTATTGTGGATTTGCCCGCAGACAAGCCTCTTTTTGTGCTTGCGGACAGGGAAGCTCTGACCATCGTCCTGACGAATCTGGTGGACAACGCCATCAAATACTCTCCCGAAGGTGGACAGGTTCGAGTTTGTGTTGACCGAGATCCGTCCTACACCCGTGTCCACATTCAAGACAATGGTATTGGGATGTCTCCTGAAGAACAGGAGCACGTGTTCGACGAATTTTTCCGCGCCAAGAACAAGAAAGCGATCCATGTTCCAGGCACGGGCTTGGGTTTGAGTCTGGTGAAGCGATTGGTGGATTTGCATCAAGGACGCATCTCCGTAAGGAGCGCTCCGGACAAGGGCAGCACCTTCACGGTCAGCCTGCCGAACTGTTCCTACTGACACTTGGTTCAAAACAGGCGTGTCATCTACCGAGCATGCGTCCGAGGGAGTGGGCATAGCGCGCTGGCCTGCTCCGCACTTCCGTCGTCCTGAAATGGTGCGAGGCAAGGAGTCCAAACCATGAGACCATTCGACCTGACAGAATTGAGCCTTCCCAAGAATTCACCGATTCTGAGTTTTGTCAAACACTGTCGAGATGTACAGCCGGTGCGTTTTGATGAAGGGGACTACCTGTTCAACGAGAATGAGCTTTCCAGGGATGTCTACCTTGTTCTCTCGGGTGCCTACGTAATCGAACAGGGACGAACCCCTTTGGACGGAAGACCGACTGCCATCCTATCCACGGTCATGAGTGAACCGGACTCACCTTCTTTTGTGGGCGAGATGGCGTACTTGGGCAAAGTACCCAGAACGGCATCGGTCAGGAGCTCTGGCTGTACATTTGCGCTGCAACTGAAGCCGCAGCACTTGGATTTGATCATCGAGAAGTTTCCGTTTCTCACTCAGATCCTCTGTCGGCAGTTTGCGGAAAGACTTCGCGAAACCAACAATCAGTTTCGGGAGTTGCAGAGCCTTCTGGCGATGAATGCCAGTCACCGGTTCGCCAAGCCGGAAGAAGTGCTTTTCCGAAAGGGGGACAAAGCGGAACTGCTCTATCAGCTGATTTCCGGCGAGGCGATTCGAGAGGAAACCGGAGAGAGTCTCACACCCGACAATCTTCCAGCGGGATTCATTGAACCGGGGTGTTTTCTGCGCGGTGGGCAATATCCATACACTGTCAAGTCCACGATGATGTCTCTCGTCGTGGTCATCAAGAGGGACTCACACCTTGCCTTCATCAGAAACTATCCTGAAGTCGTACTCGGGCTGCTTTGAATCAGTCTGTAGGGCGCTATTTATGGCGCGTCTTCCAGGACGTGATCTATCCTGCGCGGGATAAATTTCGCCCTACAGTTCGCACGGTTCGTATGCTTCGG
>JAKQFZ010000385.1 GCA_029558215.1 Candidatus Omnitrophota bacterium | reverse complement strand
TTCTGTACAACTCGTTGCGAACCAGGTGTCGCGCAGGGAATGGTAATGAGTCCAGGTCGCTCACAAAGGCGCGTTCTTGCGTTCGCACAAAATTCCGTTCTGACCGAAATGTGAGGCCGGGTATCTTATCCAAATCCCCATCCCGTGCGAGCTCGGCTGCGGTTTCCTCATATTCTCCCCGAATGACCATATCCAAGTCAGGATGCTTGAGGAGGGTCGCTTGATCCCGAAAATGAAAGTGTGGACCTTTAGCTACCGTGAGAATGCTCTTGTCAAACCTCTTGGCTATTGAGGCAGCAAGTAAATCCTCAGACAACGTCGGAGTGGTAATACAGATAAACAATGCCCCAGGCGCAAAGTCGGTGAGAATTGTCTCGAAATCCTGCCAGATTTTCTTCTCTACTGGACAGTCAAGTATGCGACATTCAACGCCTTCTCGCTCGAGCATTGCCGCAATATACATCAAGTCAATGGGGGGACGCGGGGCAACCGTGACCAGTTCTTCAATAGGCGTCTGGCATCGATCTTCGCGAATGTACAATCCTGTTGGTGGAACAACCAGCAGTGCTTTGCTGAACCTGAGCACCTTTGCTTCCCTTCCGAACATCCCTGCACTCACAGGCGCTTGGGCTCTGCCCAATCCCGCACGTGCTCATTTTGAGGGGAAACCAGAATTCTCCAAAGTCTAGTTTCTCGACAGCCAATATGAAGACTGAATCAATTCCTCAACCAGCAAGACTCTCGAACTTCACGGCTGACTGCAAGAAACAGTATCGGATTCCTTGCAAGGATGCAAGGAAGAGCATCGGATTTAAGATGTGATCGCATGAAACACCCTGATGTGGATGCCAACAAAATTCCAGGCTTGAGTGCGTCAAATTTCCTAATTCTCCGCCGGTGCCTTGAGGCGACGCATCAACGAAGCCAGTTCCTCTGTATCTGTATCAATCTTCACGCTGACCATCTGGACTCGGTTGTCCGAAGGCCACCGGATTTCGGCGTTATCCAACGCCCACAACGAGTATTCTATCCACCCATAGTTACAGCGAATCGAAAGAGTATCCTGTCCTCTCTCACGCCATTTCAGCGCCACGGAAGTAGGTGCCTCACTGCCACCATGTACGACACCGTAGTCCGAGAAAGTGACAATCATCTCTCTTTCATCACCAATGAGCGTCAACTCCCTGATGAGGCTTGTCGTTCTCTCAATGACCAACTTGATCTTCCGAACAACCCAGGCAGATCCCAGAACTCTCTCCCGAAGCCCCAGAGGAGGTTCGGAAGCAACAAAGACTTCCTTCTTCGGATTCACCTCTATATCAAAGCATAGTTTCTGCTCAACAACGGCATCTCCGCTTATGAGGCACTCAAACTCACCCTGATCCGTGACCAGTAGCCGCAATATCTCCAACGGCACGGGCTGAATCAGAACGCCCCAAAGAGACGCTTCGGAGACTGTGCTGAAGAGTTGAGCGTCAGAGTCCGGTTGTTCCCAGAACCACACATGCCCGTCACCAAGTGCCCCAAGAAAAGGAGCACCCGCCGCAAGATTCGAACCGTCACTGACCACTTGCTCAGTAAACAACCATACACTGGAGTCTTGAATCCGAAGCTCGTGAACCACGTTGGAATCATCATCAGAGACAGCATAGCGAACCCGAAGAGATCTCAAGTGTGACAGATCAGGTTCCACCCACGGATGGCAGGCCTGCGCCATCTGTTGCATGGCAATCTGAGTCATCTGCACAACCAACTGGTTCTCGATATCCTTGTTGACATTCGGGTTCTCAGGCTGCCTGGGACGAGGCTTGGTCGGCTGCACCGCTGCTGTCTCCACCACCGCACCCTTCGAGCGTTCGCTCGCTGGCCGGGAATGCTGGCTTGTCAGCCTCATGATGACAAGAACGAAAAGGACGATCGGGACAAAGACAATGAGACTCCATCCCAGAGGGCCAAGAGGGTTTTCAGGATTCACATTCTTCTTCTCAGAACTCATCTCCGTTCCTCCAAAATGCGTATTTGCAGGAAAAGACTACACGTTGTCCGAGAGATGTTCAAACAAAGAATGTCTCATTTTCACACCAGACCCATGACTATTGCCTAACCAGAAAAGAGAAAACAAATCAAACGGATGCAAACCTCACTTACGAGTTGCTTGCCTCACTTGGCCAACGTATCCCAAAGAGCGAAGATTCTCGGCAATTTCAGGCTCTGCATCCAACGGATTCAACTCGGCGCTCCCCAAGGATTTCCATATCAGGACCCCGGAGACACTGGCATTCTCAAACTCCTGATGTGCTCCGACAGGAATGCTGGCATCATGGGCGTCAAGAAATCCACCGACAGATATCAGCCCCGACAATTCCTCGTGTTTTGGACTCCTCACGAGACTTCCAACGAACACCTCTGTCGGGGGAATAGTTTCATCATCCTTCCTGAGCGAAAGCAGAATCGTCTCTGCCTCAGTATCAAACCTCAGAGAAACGGAAGCGTTTGGCCCTGCACTTCCCTGCCAGACAAGCATTGTTCCGTTGTCCAGAACCTCAAGGCTTGTGTTATCAGAAGCAACAGTATTCCGAAATCCAGAAATGGCAGAGACTGATATGGAGAACCTATGTGCGGATCCCATCCAACCTGCTCGGATGTGCCATCCCAAAAGTGAACCGCCAACAAACCTATCGAGTTCTGCGCGAAGTTCCTCAGAAACCTCAATCCTCTCTGATGAAACATCAGAATGTTCACCTGGATCTCCCTTGAGATCGTAGAGAACAGAACCACCTGGCTTCAATTCAATATACTTAAACCGGTTGCCTCGAATGCTCCGAAGATGATACGTCTCAGGATCCAGGTTTTCCGAGACCGCTTTCCGACTCTCTTTGCTGGAAGCACCCCTGAGATGCTGTGCCAAACTGACCCCCTGAATCTCGGAAGGCACGTCTACACCTAACAGATCCAGAACTGTGGGGA
>JAKQFZ010000342.1 GCA_029558215.1 Candidatus Omnitrophota bacterium | reverse complement strand
CCTGGCTCTGCGGCAGCGTAGAGGTTTCGTTGCTGTCCACCTTCTGTGGTGAAGTGTTGATCTTGGGATACATCCGTGAATGCACCAGACCTGGATGGCGGCCGCCATAGCGAGTTGGGACATCCTGAGTCCAGTCGCTTGGCAGAACCAACGCAAATACCAGAAGCGCGGCAAACAGAAACCGCCGCCAGATCATCCCTGCATAAGGCGATGTCTCCTGCACGTCGAGAGCACTTGGCGTGTCGGTTGAAAGTTCCGCACGTCGCATCACCAAGGGTATTACTATCAAACCGACTCCGATAAGCGACATGAGAAGGTTCAGCACTTGCCCCGTTGCCAAGCCGAGAAGGGTCGTTGGATACTCTCGAAAAACATCAATGAAGATTCTGAGGAAAGCGTATAGAAACAGGAAGATTCCAGTACGAACGCCCTGAGCTGGTCGCCGGGTTCCGACGTAAACCAGGATGGGAACAATGAGAAGGTTCTTGAGTCCGTCGTACAACACCACAGGATGACGAAACCCCTCGGCATCGGGGAACTTGAACGCCCACGGCACGGAAGTCACGCTTCCAACGATCTGGCCGTCTACGAAATTGCCAAGCCGTCCGAGTCCCATGATGACGGCTGCCGGTATTGCCAGCATATCCGTGATGCTCAGGAAAGACTTTTTTTGGAGTCGTGAGAAGATCCAGACGGCGATCAACCCTCCAAACAGAAGTCCATGTGTTGCCATTCCGCCAAGCCAGTAAGCCGGAATCAGTGCAATGTGGTGGCGATAGAATGGCCATTCGTAGAAAGCGACTTCGACAATGCGACCACCAAGGAGAACGCAACCTGCCAGAAGGAGACTCAGGTCATAGACCAATCGCATCGAAAGATCCATCTGCTTCCGCTTGCGCCGCACGAAAAGGAACGCATTCAGGAAGCCCAGCGTGTAGCTGAGCCCATACCACCAAAGGTGAACGCCGAAGACCGTTCCAATGATCGGGTCGATCCGGTGAACAAAAGGACCAAGGATTTGCATCTTGGTTTCCTCCGTAACAAGCCTCTGCAGCCAGATTCTACAGGAGAGTCTGGGGATGAGACAAGGATTTCATTTTCCCGCCAGCCGTTCCTGGAAAAACAGAGCAGGCGGCCTACTCTCTGAGTGCGGCTCGGTATGGGAAAATTTTTCCGCCCCACTCCTTTTGACATTGGCAAGAGTTACCAGAGAAGCATCTTCTCTCTGAGGAAAATTGCACTTTGAGATCAAGATATTTCATCGCGCTTTCTTGGAGCTAATCAATTCATAGAACTAACGTTAAGGTCTGAATTCCGTCAGATGCTCTGCTTCTTCGATGCGCCCATTTTGCGGGCTTTCTGAACATGGCACATGGGATGCGAAGGGTCTGAGCGGGCGTAAGGTAGCAGAACCTGCCAGATATGCTTCTTGCAGGAAATCCACCAAAGCCCTGAAGGAGAAGCAGCAACATGATCAATGGTCTCTACAGTGCGACATCGGGCATGTTCAACCAGATTCAACGCTCGGATACCATTGCCAACAATATCGCCAACATGGAGACGGCTGGCTTCAAGGTCATCAAGAATACCTTTGCCCAGAGACTCAGCCAGGCACTGTACCGAGATTCGGCTCTCGAACCTTCAGGACCTCCGCTGGTCTCTCTGCAGGGTGGCGGATCCTACATTGCCAACGTTTACAACTCCTTCAGCCAAGGTCCGCTGAGACAAACGGGAAGCGACTTTGACGTTGCTCTCTCTGGGAAGGGGTTTCTGGTCGTGGATACCCCCAGTGGCAGAATGTACACACGCAACGGAAACTTCCACCCCAATGAGCGAAGAGAAATGGTCACAGCGGAGGGATATCGCGTTCTTGGAACAGACGGAACCGTCACGCTTCCAGAAGGCTTTTTCGACATCAGCGAGGAAGGAATCATCAACCAAGGCAAGGACGGCGAGCAGACCTTGCTGGTAGTTGAGTTTGAGAATCCCGATGTGCTCCGTCGGGTTGGGCATGATTTCTACGCACTTCCGACAGATGCGCAGGGGCTTGAGATGACTGCTCGTGATACTCGGCTTCATCAGGGTTATCTCGAATCTTCAAATGTGCAGATTGTGAGCGAAATGGTGAATCTGATTGATGCCTCTCGTCAGTACGAAGCCAATCAGAAAGTCATTCAGGCTTTGGACGATACGCTGAATCGTGCAGTCAACGACGTCGGCAGAGTCGGGTAGTTTCTGCCAACACGAAAGGGAGAATGAAAGATGCTTAGGGGCTTGTTTACAGCGGCGACAGGAATGATCGGGCAACAGATGAATGTTGATCAGATCGCCAACAACCTGGCGAATGTCAACACGGTAGGGTTCAAGAAGATGCGGGTGGATTTTGAGGACTTGATCTATCAGACGATGCGTCCCGCGGGCGCCACCGTCGCCACCGG
>JAKQFZ010001189.1 GCA_029558215.1 Candidatus Omnitrophota bacterium | reverse complement strand
GTTACACCTGGTCGTGGGGAACACATCGTGATGGAGATGACTACGTTATTGATATTGCCATCACCCAGACCCAGGCTGGCGATCCTTACATCATGCCCATTGATTTTTATGCCAGCGACATTGGTGGAGCGACAAGACTTTTTACGGTGTTCAATGATGCTAAGTCACAGAACTTCCAGGTCAATGTGGGGAGCTTCTCGCCGCAGAGTGTGGTGTTTGACTATGGGAACTACGTACTTGCCAATGAGACACAAGACACGAGTTCTGGGACTCCAAACATGCCTGTCATTTCCAGTGTCAGAAACGTGCCAGGGCAGGCTGACCGGCTTGTTGTTGCCTGGCAACAGAACGCCGATGCCTACTGTGACGGCTATGAGTTGTACCGAAGCAACTCACTTTCTGGATGGACGTTGCTTGCTGACAAGACGGTTCTTGCCAAAACGACGACGAACTATACCGTGACTGGCCTGACGTCAGGAATGGCTTATTACTTCAAACTTCGAGCAATCTCGAGCACGGGAAAACCCAGCGTTTTCTCGGACGTCTATGGTGCTGTGCCAACGGGGAATACGCCGCCCGTACTCATTGTTGAAGGTTACGACCGCTGGGATACCCAGTCTGGAAGGGGTGGCTCTTTTGAGGGAGCCTACTATCATGGGGCGGCCATCGCCAACCATGGTATGTCATTTGACACATGTGATAACGCCATGGTCATCTCCGGCAATGTGATTCTTTCAGACTATGATCTTGCGGTGTGGGTGCTCGGTGAGGAATCCACTACGGAGGAGACTTTCAGTTCGACTGAGCAGGGCTTGGTCAGTACCTATCTTGACGGCGGCGGAAATCTGTTCGTTTCTGGAGCGGAGATCGGTTGGGATCTCGACAGGGCTACGGGTCCGACTACGGCAGATCGGGCTTTCTACAACAACTACCTGAAAGCGGACTATACTGCCGATGACGGGGGGACTCTTACTGCCCAAGGCTTTGCCGGAAGTATCTTCGCGAGTGTTGGTTCCTTCGACTTCGATTTCTACTACATCGCGGAATGGCCTGATGTGATGGCTCCCTACGGTGGTTCGACGGTCTGTATGACCTACGTGGGTGGGACTGCGGGTAACGCAGCAGTGCAATACGACGGTGAAACCTTCAACGTCGTCAACATGGGTTTTGGCTTTGAGACCATCAACGGTGAATCGAATCGAAATGCCATCATGGCAGAGGCGCTCGATTTCCTTTTGAAGGATACCGGTCCAAGAGACACGCCGACCGATACACCAACGGGGACAATAACACCCACGCCAACCATCACACCCACACCCACAGATACTCTGTCTGCAACTCCAGCGGATCTCATCGTGGACAACGTTGATCCCGGTTACTCCGACAGCTATACCGAAAGTGAATGGTTACTGGGAACATCTGCGGCTGGGCGCTATGGAGCCAGTTACCGATACAACCTGATCACCGCTGGCGGTACAGATACGGCAACATGGCAAGTCACGATTCCTACGACGGGCTACTACACTGTCTCCGTCTGGTACTCTGTCGGCACCAACCGAGCCACGGCTGCACCCTACACGGTCAACTACACGGGTGGCTCCCAACTGTTTCTTGTGAATCAACAGTCCAACGGTGGTCAATGGAATGCTCTTGCCACTTTCTATTTTGAGGCGGGCAACCATACTGTGCTGTTGCAGGACAATGCCACCTATCCTTCTCCAGGAGTGGTTATTGCTGATGCGATCAGGTGGTCTTGGAGCAGTCCACCCGCAGCGACCAACACACCAACCGATACCCCGACGGGGACACCCAACACGCCAACGAACACGCCAACAGCGACCAACACGCCGACCGCCACCAATACTCCGACCAATACTCCGACGGCACAACCAGAGTACAGGAGCGTCTGGGCGGACACCTGGAACACCAGCATCCTCTCTCCATCCGAAGCAGACGATTTGGTTCAGACGTGTCGGGACAACAACATCAACACCATCATGGTTGAAGTTCGCAAGATAGGCGATGCCTACTACAGTTCCAATATCGAACCCCGAGCCACCAATATCACGGGCGGCTCCAGCTATGATCCGCTGGGTTATCTTCTCAGCATTGCGCATGACACTTCGGGTGGCAAAAAGTACGTTCATGTTCATGCCTGGTTTGTCATGCAGCGCATCTGCAAGACGGAGACCTTGGATCCCCAACACGTTCTGATCCAGCATCCTGAATACATCATGAGCAACTCGACTGGAGGTACTTTCAACAGCAGCACCAGCTCCAGTTATCTGGATCCCGGTCACCCCGGTGCGGTCGATCACAACATTGCTGTCATCCTGGACTGTATGAGCAACTATGACATTGATGGCATCAACCTGGATTACATTCGTTACCCCGAAGGTGGCCTCTCCTGGGGTTACAATCCGGTGAGTGTCAGCCGTTTCAATGCCTTTTACGGCAAGAGTGGTTCGCCCGCGACAGCTGATCCTGACTGGGCGGATTGGCGACGTGAATGCATCAGCCAGCAGGTTAAGAAACTCTACGTCAAGTCCTGGCAGATGAATTCGGATGTCATGCTCAGTGCCTGTTCCATCAACTGGGGAACCAACTATGCCGATTACACCAACTCGGATGCCTATAAGGCTGTCTACCAGGACTGGGTCGGTTGGCTTCAGTCGGGGATCATTGACTACAACGCTCTGATGAACTACACAACCACAACCTCCCGCTTCAACGGCTGGTGCAATCTGTCTCTCGCCAGTGACGATCGGAGAGGGAGCATCATCGGTTGCGGCAACTATCTCCAGACCACGATTCAGAACGGTCTGAACCAGCTGCTGTATGCGCGTGGTCAGGGTGCTGCCGGCCTGAACATTTACGACTGGGGCAGTGAAGTGCAAGCAACGAGTCCCGCCCAGACTCGTGCCACATTCTACAGTCAGTTGAAGTCCCAACTGTATCCGTCTTGGGTAGATCCGCCTGATTCGCCCTGGAAGTCCAGTCCCACGGTCGGTATCTTTGAAGGAACTCTTACCGACCTTGGAGTGCCTGTTGACCACGGGACGGTTGAACTTGACGGACAGCCTTCAACTCGCGTCTACACCGATGGCAGCGGATGGTACGCGATTATGGATGTCGCGCCCGGTTCCTATCAGTTGCGATTCAAGAAAACCGGTCAGACCGATCTTCTTCTTCCGGCGACCATTGTTGCCGGTGGCGACATTGTCACTGTCAACGCAGATTTCCCGACTGCTGTGGCACAGTGGATGATTTACTAGCGATGAGAACGTGAGACGGATTCTCTTTCGTATTGTTGCTCTAACGAAACTTCGGAAGTGGTCTGCCCGTCAGTGGTGTACCAGAAACAGAGAGGACGTGTGATGAATCTTACAGAGCGGATCCTGGCGTCACAGACCAAGCGCAAGAGTCTGGTCTGCGTTGGACTGGACGTTGAGCCTTCCCGTCATGGCGCTGGGACGAGTCTTCAGGAGATCGAGCGGTTTCTTGTCGAGGCCATCCGACTGACTCGTGACCAGGTTGCCGGCTACAAGGCAAATCTCGCCTTTTTCCTGGCTCTTGGAACCGAGGGAATTCTCATGCTCAAAAAGCTCAGAGATGAGATTCCATCCGATTCCATCTACGTTCTCGACGGCAAATGGGGAGACATCGGCAACACGTCCGAGAAGTATGCTGAGTTTGGCTTCAAGTATCTTGGTGCAGACGTCTTGACGGCGCATCCTTACATGGGACGAGACGGCATCGAACCATTTATTGCCGAAGAGAGTCGAGGTGTTTTTCTGCTCTGTCGCACATCGAATCCCAACGGTGCAGAAATTCAGGCCTATCCGACTCCCTGTTCTCCATTGTTCATGCATGTTGCTCAGAGGGCTCAGACTTGGAATGACAGAAACAACATTGGTCTGGTCGTTGGCGCTACCTTTCCGCAGGAGATGAAACGCATCAGACAGGAATGCCCCAGTTCGATTTTCCTGGTTCCCGGCGTTGGAGCGCAGGGGGGACGTGTTGAGGACGTTCTTGAATCAGCTGGCAGGTCGGTCCTGATTGCAGCGTCTCGTTCATTGTTATATCCTGACAAAGATGCTGCCAGATCTGAGCGTGTTGCAGAACGAGCCGCGCAGATGAACCAGGAAATCGGCTGGTCGTAGTCACAGAAGAATCTGGTGGCGAATCCGTGGAGAGGTGGATCTTTTCAGCGAGATGTCCCAGTGCCAATCAGCTCAGGTTGTACCCGTTAGAACAAAGATACTCGTCGTATGGATTCTCCTGATTCTTTCGTCTGGACTGTTTCTGTTCCTGATACCTCGGCACACTTACAGGCATATTGACACCGACACGGATCCGATTACGGCCACGGGATTTCGGGCCATTGAAAGTGGAGACCTGGGACTCGCCGAGAGCAGCCTTCTTGAGTCAGTTCGACGCAATCCCAATCAGGATAGGCCTTATCTTGGGTTGGCGATGGTTCGACGGCTCAAGGGGGATCTGGAACAGGCAAGCCGCGACATTGAGAAGGCAATACTGAAGAATCCGAATCAGCCGGAGTATCATGTCGCACGTGCCTCGATCCTGCGCGACCGTGGGCAGTACGATCAGGCGCTGGCGAGTTGTCAGCGCGCCATCGAGGCAGATTCGCAGCACGTTGGAGCTTTTCAGGAAGCCGGATATATTCACTATATTCAGGGCAACCATCGCGAAGCGCGGAGGCTTCTTTATCGTGCCTTGGCTTTGAAGCCTGACCTGGTGAATGCCGAGCGACTTCTCGGCTCATCCTACCTTGCGGAGAACAAACCACAACAGGCGATTCCTTCCTGGCGCAGACTTGTCGAACGCGAGCCGGCAAACGCTGAGAATCACTTCTACCTGGGTGTTTGTCTCTTGGAAGCGGGGGAAAGGGAAGAGGGAAGAGAGGAGCTGCTTCGATCTGCAGAGTTGGATGCTGCGGTCTATGCCTCCAGAGTTCAGGACAGACTCACGTATTACGGACTTGAGAATTGAAGCCTCTCAGGTTTTTCGGCTGCTTCGCTTTTGCCCAAGAAGACGGACGCGTACCAGTATCCCCAGAGTATCCAGTGCAGTGAGAAAAAAGTCCCACAGGCGGATTCTTCCAAAACGCATCTTGCGGCGGAATCGAAGTTGGACCGGGAGTTCCCCCATGCGATACCCTCGCTGATGTGCCAGAGCGATCAACTCCAGATCAAATGCGAATCGCTCACAGCGCATCAATGGGAATACCTCCGCCAGCACCCTTCTTCGGTAGACCTTTAGCCCTGTTTGGGTGTCTCTGATCGGCAGTTGGAAAAGGAGTCTGACCGTTGTGCCATAGAGGTGTGACAAGAACTTCCGAGTCTCAGGATAGGCGATCTTGGACTGAGGATGTCTCTTGGAGCCGACAACAACACTCAGGTCGTTCTCATGCAGATACTCCACAAAAGAAGCGATCTGGTCGGGTGGCAAATCCAAATCGGCATCCAGAAAGACAACATCTTGACCCTGACTGGACTGAAATCCCAGTCGCAGAGCATGACCTTTTCCGCCATTTCGCTCTGCACGAATGACTTTGATCCGATCATCTTCCTGAGCAGTCTTGCAGGCAGCTTCATAGGTATTGTCGAGGCTGGCATCGTCTACGACAATCACTTCATAGTTCTGAAATGAGCGATCGAGTACTGCGGTGACTTCGCGCAGATTCTGCCCGATGTGTTGCCCCTCATTGTAGGCGGGTATCAAAACTGAAAGCGAAACGGAAATATCTGCTGTGTTCTTGGCTGAATGAGGCTGCTCCAAGTCAGCGGTCTCCCTTCTAGGACAACGTCTCCAAAAAGTCTCGGCGACCCAGGTGCGTTGACGTCGGAATCCTAACCAGACTGGGTGTTCTCGTCAATCACGCGATCAGCCTTGCATCGTGGACGCGCAACCTCCTGAAGAATTTGACCAGCCGCCTCAAACATGAGAGACTTGTCAACATGATGAGTTCATGGATCCATGATAAGGCAGCAGCCCTCAGAACCGCTTCGCGAACCTGAAGG
>JAKQFZ010001188.1 GCA_029558215.1 Candidatus Omnitrophota bacterium | reverse complement strand
TTCATGCGCGTTCAAGCCCACGTTGATGGCGGTGAAGGTGATCTCAATCTCTTCCACCTGAATGCGAACAGTGCGCGCGTTCATGTCCACAACCGCACCCCCTGGCAGCCATTCCTTGATATTCTTCAAGGCAGGAGGTTGTTCCGTGCCGGGCAATGGCGTAAACCACAATGCCCCGTGAAATGGAGCATTGGGCACGGGCTCGAACTTCCCATACGGCGCGGTATAGCGATCCCGCCCCAGAAATTCCACATCGGGCAGATCATTCAAGGCCGGCAGCCAGAATTGTTCATAGGAGGACACAAGTATCTTGCCACTCGCAGTTGCCTCCTGTTGGGCAGTTCTCAAATCGTCAATTCTTTCCTTGATGTATTCATCTTCATATGGTTCAGTCCATGCGAACATGGTTACTCCTTTTCATCGACAGTCAGATCGAAATTCAACAGTCCAAAAACTTCCCCTTCTTCTGGATCATCACTGGCATAGACCGCGGGTTGGTATTCGGTCAGGTAACGCCAGTCCAAGATGTGGCTGGCATCCGCACAGATGCCGTTCTCAGACAGTAACTCGGACATTTCATCGGCAACGGAGTCGGGGTCGGCATCGGCTGGGACGGCGATCTGGATTGTCAGGATGCGGATCAGCTGATTAGGCTTCACGGCGTGCATTCTGCCTCCACTTGCATACCCTCCACTTCGCGCGTGACCGAGAGCCAAGGATCGACATCCTCCGAGGTACGCATCTCGCAGCCAATCAGAATCGGCGTTCCCGGTGTTTGATCAGCCAGCGATTTGGCGAGCGCAAGCGCCTTGGGAAGGTTGCCGTGAATGTGGTCTGGGAAAAGTCCAACCAGAAAAGCAATCGGACTGCCCTTGCGCCACACCTTGAAGACACCCTGCACGTCTGCATAACGATCTTCGGGCAGGCGTTTCCAGTCGAGGTAGTATTCCTGCAGGGCGACTTCCAAAGTTGTCCAGGTGATGCCCAGTTCAGCATCGTGCCCTTCGAAGAGATCCTTCAAGAGGTCAACCGCATCTTGTTTCGTGATCGGCTTTCCGATATTCAATGCGGTTTCCAGCAGGTCGTCCACCTGCCAGACTGGTGCAATCTTGTCCTCCCAGTAGCGATGGAGAACATGCAGCACATCGTTGTGATCGACATGCAGTTCTTTTGCGATTGTCTCCGCCATTTCTTCAATTACATGATCGTTCATGGTTTGTTCCTTTACAGGTGTAGATGGGAATAAGTCATGCCATCATCACTAGCAAGCGAGAAGTGAATGGCATAGGCTTTGCGGATGTACTTGCGTGCGCCGCGCTCGAAGCGGAAGAGAGGTTCGTTTTCGTAGAGATATTTTCTGGATGTGCGGCGAAAGATCGTCCAACCAATGGCATCTGTCGCTCCCGGATGGCTGCGTTCGATTCGAACCAATTCTCTTTGCGGGCTTCTCAACAAGCGCAGGGTTTGTTCGAGTGTGAGAGACATACCGGCCCCAGTTAGCATCGCCTTGAATGGCAGGATGACCAGGTTTGGTTTGGTTCGCATCATGGCAAATCCTCCTCACCTGATTCCAGTCTTTGTTTCAACGCCCGCTTGTGTCCCGTCAATTGTTTGGCAAGGTCTTCGCGCACGTTCATTTCATCCCAACCAGCGCAGTGTGCAGTTTCCAGTTCTGCCAGAAGTTCTGTGATGTCCCGCCTGTGATCACTTTCGGGATCGAAGGCAGGCGTGGAGGTCCCTTCCACGCGGACAAATTCATGCCAGGGATGATCGTCATCATATAAGGCATCGAAGAAGCGCTCCTCGATGTGAATTTGCCGGGCGATGAAATATGCTCCATCGTTCAGACAGGCGCGGACCTGTTTCTCGATCTCATCCACTGGAAGTTGTTTTTCATTGGAGAAGATCGCCTCGCCATGTTGTTTGTAATTGCTGGCATCCCGGTACATGTAGACAAAGCGGATGTTAGTCATGGGACACCCTGCCTCCCTCCGCCCAGCCTTGCGATTTGATGTTGCGCGCCCAGAGAGTCAGGAAGGATGAGACATCCTTGTGAAAGCGGATGTCTATATAGGTCTTTCCATCCCGCTCGATGAACTTCGAGCGATACCCGAAGAAGGCTTGTGTGATGCCGGTCGGCACCCAGGAGGGATAGTGCAGTTCCACATCCGGGTCAGCGATCAGGTCGCCATTTTGCTCGAAGTAATGCGCGACACTGATCATCTCGCCGTGGCGTTCGATCACCAAAGGCTGGTAGCCGGATTTCACAAAGCGCACATGAAAGGAGTCTTTTGTTTGGAAGTCTTCCAACAAGTTGTGGGACCTCAATAGATGTTCGATGGTTTCTTGAAAGAGTGTGGTCATGGTGTGTCTCCAAAAAATCAGGAGGGCAACCCAGTCGCCCTCCTGATGAGGTGTTATTCGTTCAATCCGCTGATGCGGTCCTCGAATTCGGTTTTCAGCAAGCTGTCCTGGGA
>JAKQFZ010000321.1 GCA_029558215.1 Candidatus Omnitrophota bacterium | reverse complement strand
GCAATTCGCGACCACACGTCAATGCTTCCGTACGTTGCATTATTGTACCGAGGCACAATGTCGCGACCGAACTCAGTACCAAGCGCCTGCAGGTAGTGACGAACGTCATCTGCCTCCTTGGCTTCCTCCCATCCAACAACTTCGATAAGCTTCGACAGGCGATTCATCCAGGATATCGGGTAGATCTTGTCGTTCGTGAATCCAAAAGGACTCTGTCTCGCGACAACGATCGGGTCCATCATCAGCAAGGCTTCCTTGATTGGATCGGCAAGACCAATCTTTGTATAGCCGAGAGCCGCAAGGGCATTAGCCGCTGTGTCTTTCCCGTGTCGCTTTCTCCCACAGAACCCGATGATCTGTGCTTTTCTTGTGTTGACTGTCATTTGTTCCTCGAATGTATTCAGTGCTGCGTCTCCTGTCAGCACTGAATGTTAGCAGTGTTGCACAGCATGGCAACACCTAGTCGCAGAAAATTTCCCGAACGTCCACAGCGCCTGGCCGATTGCGATCTATCACGATAAACGTCTGTGAAGGAAGCGAGAACGAAGCCTTGACTCGTCGCTGAGCGTAAGCGTTGTAGCCTATCAAGCAATTGCAGGCGACGAACTTCGGATGCCGCAGGAACTGATGCCAGTGACCGAAGACATCCAGGTCCGAAGGTGGGTTATTCCCCCAAGACTGGATTGCCTTTAGCACGGGGATAGTGATTCCGCCAACCCCTCCTTGGTAACGAAGCTCATCTCCGTGATGGAACCGAATGTGCTTCCCTTCAATCATTGCTACGTTGAAGTAGGAATTATTCACATGCCAATTGACCTTTGGATTATTCTCATAGTCCTTGGCCATCCATTGGTACAGCAGCCATTCGTAGCTCTGCTTGTATGCAGTAGCCACCCTTGGCCTGTCTGTTGTCCTGCCGTGGTTCCCGATGCAGGTATAGATATCAACGCCATCGATACCAGCCTCAGTCGATATTGTATCGATGACGGAATGCAGATGGTCACGCGCAAAGATCAGCGCTTCCGTTGGCGACAGCAGGTTGCTTTCTTTCTGGTCGTCGTGCAAGTGGCCAGTGATCATGTCGCCGAGGATGGGGATTGCTACGCGGCGAATGTTTGAAATAGAGCGAACAGACTCAAGAAGCCCGAGGAATCTCTGTGTGCAGTTGCGGATTCGCTCCGCTGCTATCTCAAGATTGAATTCATTGAGACCATTGATCGTCTCTGGGTCGACATGCTCTTCACAGTGCCAATCCGTGAGCACAAGCATTGCGGTAGCACTTCCGCCTGAGTAGATATCTTTGAGCGGATAAGCGTCATACACATCTTTAGCAGTGTCCTGAAGCATGCGGAGAACTTCCGTCTGCTCCACCATCAATTCAATCTCTTCCTGCAGGTGCTTCCTCAGCGTACGCTCTGTCACGAGATCGCGATAGAGTTTGGCTTTGTCCCTTTCGGCAGACATCGCCCGTTCGATTGCCTGCTTTTTGGATATCTCGGACTCTATGGAGTCTGGTGGGAGATTGGGCAACTGCGTAAGTGGCACTTGAGCGAGAAGCTCAGCAGGAACCTCGATTGCTTCGGCTACTCTTGGCATGTGCGTGCCTTTCCTTCTTGCAGATAGCGAGTGAAGCGGTCCCACGAAAAGGACAGATTCAGCCTCGCTTTGACGTGACGGAAGAGAAACTTGCGGGAGTGGTGGTTGAGTTTCCCGGAGTGGTA
>JAKQFZ010000307.1 GCA_029558215.1 Candidatus Omnitrophota bacterium | reverse complement strand
GTCTGTCTCAGCGGCGGGAGTTTCCCAGGTAGCCCAACGCCTCAAGACTTTCCAAACGCTCCTTTGAGCCCATTGGGAGTGACGTAAACTTCTTAGACTGCACCTGTACGAGGAATTCGCTCAACAGTGTTTGGGCTTCCTCGTCATGGCTGGACTGCATTGGATCGGAGAACCTGCCCTCATCGGGTGAAGCCACCAGATCAAAGAAAGTCATGACATTCCCGTCTTCTGTCAGAAGCGTTTTTGAGAACAGAGTGCGTACCATGAAGAGCTTGACACCGTCATCGGCAAAAACCGCTCTTGGGGGGATAATCGGCTCGGCGAACAAATCTCTGCCACTTCTCTCAACGCTGTCCGGCAAGGAAGACTGTCCCACACGAAGCAGGCTCAGGAGCGTAGGAAGAATATCTAGCGTAGAACAGAGATCATCGCGTTCCTGACCTTGGGGCAGGCGGCCTTCAGAGACTACAATGAGCGGAACTCTCACACAGGGATCATCCAGCAGGAAATGACAAAACACGGGTCCATGTTCGCCAAGAGATTCCCCATGGTCGCCGACAATGAGGAAAATCGTATTGCTGAGGCTTCCATGCAGAGCGTCAAGAAGAATGCCCAACGAGTAGTCCATAGACAGGATCGCACCATCGTAAAGGTCAATTCCTCTCTCAATGTCCTTGTCAGAGACCACTCCACTCTCGATCGAAAAGACATCACTCATGGAGATCTCCTTTGATTCGAGACGTCGGTAAAGGTCGCAGGTTCCACTCTGGGCAAACGTTCCAAAACGATCGAACTCAGGCGGGGGGACGTACGGAAAATGTGGATCGTAATAGTGAACCCAGAGGAAAAAGGGCTGCTGGGTTGCCGTGGTATGATTCCTCAGCCATTCGACCGCCCTTCTCGTGGTCTGAAGCGCGTGTCGTCGTCCTGGATAGACATTGCTCGAACGATCCAAGACCTCAACGACAAAATCATTGGTAGCGTCATAGACACCGAAACCCTGCGAGATGTTCGTCTCAGGAGCAAGGACGAACGAACTGACAAAGGCAGCAGTTGTATAGCCTTGAGCCTTCAGAACCTCAGCCAGAGTCGAGACTTCAGTTGTGAGATGTGTATTGTTGTTGCCCAAACTCAGCGAATAGGGATGCAGTCCTGTCATTATGGAAGCATGAGATGGCAAGGTGCAGGGGATGGTACAGAAAGCGTTCTTGAATCGCACTCCCTTTGCTGCAAAGCGATCCAGGTTCGGAGAGGTTTGGCGTTGGTAACCGTAGCAGGAGAGATGATCCGCGCGCAGTGTGTCGAGAGTGATAAGAACGACA
Source organism: Candidatus Omnitrophota bacterium (assembly GCA_029558215.1). Lineage (GTDB taxonomy): Bacteria > Hinthialibacterota > Hinthialibacteria > JAKQFZ01 > JAKQFZ01 > JAKQFZ01. The sequence goes on along the minus strand of JAKQFZ010000307.1, from coordinate 510 downwards.
TTCAACGGCTCCTTGCCCCCACATGTTGTGAAGAGAAAGAGGATAAAAACGAGCAGGACCTTCCTGAATTCAGTCATTAGGTTCCGTTCTGTGTACCGATAGCATATATCGGATCGCGATCATTTTTGCTATCCAGGTAAACCACATCAGCGATATTACCACAGAGTCAGCCTATGTCCGAGTGGACGCGGTGATTTTTCTTTGTCTCTCTCTATGCTGCATGGAGTTCGCGAGTAAAGAGTGCTTAAGGGTTCCCATCAACCGAAGCGTCAGGTTTCCCGAGAGTCGAGCATTAGATGCAGCATATTCCTGTGGCGCATTGGGGATATCTGACAACGTTGATCGCATGTACTGGCTCAGTTATGCGAGGGACGAAGTGAACCGTCATTCCGAACGAAGCAAGTCTTCGCGCGTAGTGAGGAATCTCTCTTACAGTCCGAATCCCGTCTGCAAAGGCACAGAGAGACTCTTCGCTGCGCAGACTCCGCTCAGAGTGACATCTCACTTACA
>JAKQFZ010000304.1 GCA_029558215.1 Candidatus Omnitrophota bacterium | reverse complement strand
CAGATGCTGTCACGCCAATTCCTGATCCGACAAACTTTGTTTCTGGGTACGAGGTCGCCAGGAAGAATGCCGATCCAGCCAAATTGGAGCCAGAGCAAGTCATCTGGATTAGAAAGCCACACCCATTCGACCCCTACTCAGCCATGACCCCACTGGAGTCTGCGGGAGTATCTATTGAGACCGAGTGGATTGCCAAAATCTACAACAGAAACTTCCTCCTAAACGACGGCCGCCCTGGCGGAATGGTTGTTATCAAGGGTGATGTCATGGAGGAGGATAAGGAGGAGCTTCAGTCGAGGTTCCGCGGCAACCCCCTAATGGCCGGGCGAATCACCGTGGTGGCCTCTTCTGAGGGCGCTGACTTTGTGGACACGGCCACGACGCCGCGTGACGCTCAGTACATTGAGGGTCGGAAGATTCTCAAGGAAGAGATCCTTATGGCATTCGGCGTGCCGGAATCCGTTCTCGCTAACGCCGCCGGTCGCACGTTCGACAACGCAGAAATGGAGAGGCTGATCTTCTGGATGGAGACCATGATGCCTCACCTTGAGTTGATCATGCGCCCGCTTGACGTGTTGGATAACGACGAGGAAATCTACGTCTCCTTCGATCTGTCTATGGTCGATGTTTTGCAGCGAATGGAGATGAAGCGAAAGGAATACCTCCTCAAGGAGTGGGATTCTGGAGCTATCTCCTTGGATGAGTACAGAACTGGAACAGGTCGCATTGCCATTGGAAATGATCTCGGTAAGGTGATGATTCTCGCCACAACGAAGGCGCCCTACCTCACCGTGGATGGTAATGATTTGGTTCTACCGAGCGTTGGGGGGGTACCAGTTGATGACGGCGGGTCTAACAACCCGAACGGTAGAACTCCATCCAGTGACGTTGAGGAGACACCTGAGGAAGAGCCGGTTGAGAGGGAGGACGATAGATCATCCCCGCTTCCGAATGAGCCCCAAAAATCAGTTTCAGGGGAGTTGGAAGCAAACCTGAAGTTCCTTGAGAATTTGGAAGTGAGGTCAAACGCCTTGGAGATAAACAACCAAAAGGTAGATAGAGAACTTCTGGACTCTATTGTTGATGAAGCCATAGCTGACTACAAGGCTTATTCCTCAGCCATGGAGGATGTGACTATACGTCTACTTAAGAGGCAGACCAGGGTTTTGTCCGAGAAGCTTGGCGGGAAGAAGATGCGCCAGCTAATGAGTCGTCGTGAAAAGCTTCTAGATTCAGCAGACGAGCCCTTCAACCTCACTATAGAAGATGCAGTTTCTGTTGTTTTTGACGACACGGTGTGGAAGACGCAGATCGACGAAGACTTCGGGCCGATTCTTGACGAGTTGGTTCATAAGTATTACGCCAAGGTTGATGAGTTCAACGGGGATGTTGCCGATGAGTTCGTTGAGGCCATTTTGAAGAGGGTGTATGCCATCAACACTAGGGTCAAGGGCATTGTTACAGAGACTCTTGTTGTTGGTGTGATCATCGATATGACTGTTGAGAAGATGCAGGAGCGCCTAGAGGGCGAAATGAAGCAACTTGAACACCAGCTCCCGTCGGTGCTCGCCACCACCGAAGTTGCATGTGCAATGAATGGGGCGAAACTACTTGCAGCTGAGCAAACATCTGAAAGATTCACGAAAGCTGTTGCTGTGATCAATCCAGATGACTCATATGAGGTGATTGCTGATTCTATGGAAATCGAAGATTCGTACAAAACAGCGTATCTTGACGAATTGTCCTATCCGGGCGACCTCAAGGCTGGTGACCCGTGGTCTTCGAATGGCGAAACAGCAATAGTTGTAATCTCATCC
>JAKQFZ010000290.1 GCA_029558215.1 Candidatus Omnitrophota bacterium | reverse complement strand
ATTTCACCTCGCCCACCGGCTTGTTCAGTCGGTGGGCATCGATCATTTCCCTCAACTGATTACTTCAGTTAAAGATTTGCTCCACTAAGACATCAGCTACATCCCATCGCTCTCCCCTAGCTATTTTCCTCCTGCCGGCTTTGCGTAAATTCATAAATCCGTTGGGTGGAAGAGTGCTTGACATATATACTCAACAGACTCGCGATCATACGTACTGCAACTAGTCACGACGTACAACCAGATAGTGGCATGAAGTCCCTCTGATCACACCCATGACCATCGCCAAATCCCCTTCGTCAGCCGCATCCCCTCTCGACCTCTGGCCGCTCCACAACCTAACCCAATTTGTTCAAGACTTGGGACACCTCACCACACTATCCAGTAGCGCAAAACGCATTCTTGTTGGCTTGCTGGAAGTCTTCCAGAGTCCGCAGGGGGCTCTGTACGTACTCGATCAGGGCCATGCGCGATATCGACATGTGCTGTCCCAGGGAATGCCCGATTCTATTGATAAACCTTCTGCCATTGCGTGCTCCCATCCACTTCTGCAGAACCTTGCTCAGGGGCATCACATCCGCGACGCTTCTAGTCTCGCCCTGCTTTGTCCAACGACTTCTCAAGAGGCAACAAGCCATCTGCTCGAACATGTTCCCATGACGTTGGCCATTCCCCTGTTGAGTCGCGGACACATGATTGGGTTTGTCATCATCCAATCCCATGCCGATGTTCCTCCGATTCACCCTCTGGCAACCGAACTCTTGGCTGCCATGACTCAGTGTGCCGCCAATGCCCTCGACTTCCTCTTACTCAATAGCGATCCCCATCGGACAGAAACCCTCATGCGGCGCACTGATCGACTGCGCTCATTAGAAATCATCGCCGCCGGCTTTGCACATGAGGTCAGAAATCCCCTCACATCGATCAAGACCTTTATCCAACTCGCCCCAGAGCGGAAAGAAGATAGTCAGTTCATTGAAGAATTCAGCCGCATGGTCCTCGATGACGTCTATCGAATCGAGCGTTTGGTCCAAGAGATGCTCGATTATGCTCGCTCTAAAGAGCCACCATCGGCAAATGAGGACCTCAATGAGATCGTCTGCTCGTGCATTTCCTTCGTCCACGTACAGGCAGACCGCCGCAGGATCAAGATTGAAAAAGAGTTGGCGTCCGAGCTTCCTCATGGCATGGTAGATCGGCAACACATTCAACAGGTCATTATGAACCTTCTTTTGAATGCGATGGATGCCATTGGAAACAATTCCGGCACGATCCAGGTGCGAACAAGGCTCTGGAAGCCGGACAGACAAGACTGGGTGCAGCTCGAAGTAAAAGATACAGGGTGTGGCATCTCAGCGGGACACCTTGACCACATCTTCGATCCATTCTTTACGACCATCTCGAGCACGCTCAACGAAGGAACCGGTCTTGGCTTGACCATCGTGCACCAGATCATTA
>JAKQFZ010000284.1 GCA_029558215.1 Candidatus Omnitrophota bacterium | reverse complement strand
CAATCCCTTGGGATCAGATAATGGAATCCCAAGCAATTGTCCGAGGTTCCCGCGGACATTCTTTTCCATGACAACTCCCAGAAAATCAGACTCCGGAAGAGGCAGATTCTTTCGAGATGAAGCATCCGACAGGAGTGAGCGTAACGTACACGCCTGCAGGTGCCTACCTGCTCGGAAGATAGCACGAGTTGCGTTTCTTTGCGAGACTTACAGAGCCAGAAGGCAAAAGAGAAAAGGGGCAAGGGTAAAACCCTCGCCCCTTGAAAAGCATCTGAACTAAGCAATGCTTAGTCAACTGCCGGGAACACAGAACGATCAAAGAAGCGGACATCATCCTGATACTTGTGAATCTTAATGTCGTCAATGTAAATGCGAGCATCAGACTCATAGCCAGGTTGATTGACTCCCTTGAGTTCTGCGGGCCAGTAGGCATAGTCGTTCAGATCGCCAGCCGTCTTAACGATGAAGTATGCCCATAGTCTGTTGACTACGGTACCAACACGATAGGACGGAGAGCTAATCTGCTTCCAACCTTGTCCAGCCAACGGAAGAGCGGCAATACCCGTAGAGGTAAATACGGCGTTCCGGAATGCCGGATCAGTGCTGACGACCATGACGTCAGGCAGATCCTTTAGTGCACCGGCGTTGGACTTCAACCAGGAAGTCATGCCATAGATTCCAGGACCTGCATCTCCAGCCGCCAACTCGACTCTGGCATAGACCGTGTGGATACGGAATGTCAGACCACCAGGGATAAACACCTCAAGGGCTTTTGAACCGTCATGTGAAAACATGTTGTTCAATCCGGTGGTGTCGATCTGGGCAGTTCCCTGGTTCTCCGCAGTATTCACTTGGAAACCAGAAGAAGCCAAGTCAGTCGCACCTTCAAAAGTTCCGTCAAAAGGAGCGGAGAGCGCTTGGCTTGTCACTGAAACAGCGGTGGCACCAAGAGCGGCCTCGATCGGATCGGGAGCTTGGTAGACGCGAACATTGTCCACGTAGAACGTGAACGGATAGGTCGCACCGTACGCATCGCCCTTGAAGACCATGAGCAGCTGATAACCTCTCTGATAGAAGTTAAAGCCGTCCACATCTGCTGCGAAGGTATCCGCCTTGAACTTCGCCTGAATTGTACGCCAACCATCAGCTCCACCAGTGGGAACCTGAATGTCGGTATCATTCGGCGTGGACAAAGCAACACCTTCATAATTCGAGTGGATATGGAAGTTACCCATAAGCAACAAGAAAGTAGGCGTTCTTCCGCCTGCAGCTGCAGATGTGGAGACGTTTGCCTGGCAAATCAAGGTCTCGCCTGGCTCAATGTCCGTGAACCACTCAGAGTAGACTTCAACCATGTCTGAAGCAGAGTTCAACGTAACCTTAAGAGCCTGGCCAGAAGACGCCCAAGCTGTTGATCCAGTCGTCGGGGCAGAAGCAACAATCTGTGCAGACGCACCTGCGGTTCCTGCGTTCTTGAACCAGCGAGGATTCGCCGCATCAGCCAAGCCTCTCATCGTGCCCTGGTTGACCGGAAGTTCAACCGGAAGAGTTCCAGTGATCTCGAAATCGTTGAATCTCTTCACGCGATCAGTTGTGTTCTGATCCGAGTTGGTCGGGAATCGAGACGGAGAAACGAGAATCTCAGCGCCATCCCAGTTGTCCTCTGTGCCAGCCAAACCACCGCTCGCAGGCTTCGCCTTAATACCGACGCGATAAGCCTCAGTCAGCTGATCGCCCGCGAGTGGGTATGTGCCAGCAGCAGCCTGCAGAACGAGCGCTCCGCCAACAATAGAAGCATTGAGGCCTCCATAGGTGACGTTGGTCTCGTTGTTGCCGGCCTGCAAATCGCCAGCCAGATCCGCAATACTGACCGTGAAGTCAGCAGTGATGCTGGACAGCGTAGCAAGAGCAGGGGTGGTCAGAGCCTCATCTCCCTGGAGAACCCAGGTTCTCTTGAAGCTATTCGGTGGCACCAGGTTGTTGTCCTGGGTAAGAGTTGGACCCGTAAGCCAGAACGTGGAGTATTTGACGACCTGAGTATCCTCGGAGTACTCGGAAGCGTCCGCGACACGGTACGTTACCGTACCCTGATCGGCGGCACTCTTTCCCGCGAGGTCGGCCAAGCTGCCTGCCAAAGTGGCGGGATTGCCACTGTCGAAGTCAACCTGACTCTCAATTGTCCAGTTCAAACTGGTCGGATCGTCATCATAGTCCGTAACATAATCATTGAGGTCAAAGTCCTCGAGGGTCCCATCTGCTGACCCTGGATCGGTCAACAACCGGATATCGGGGATATCCTGAGCCACCGGTGCTGTTGCGGAGCCGTAGCCCGCAAACAACGTAAGAGCTAGAACACCAATAACTGCAACCCAAAAATTCCTCATCTATTTCCCTCCTTTCATTGTAGGATGGTTCAGTGGAAAACCACAAGAAACTCTTCTCATTTTGAACGCTCCTTTTGATTTGTTCTTGATCCCAGCAAGAGGTGCATGTTCCTCTCTCTCCAAATCCCACTTCGAGGCTTCATGCTTGAGCGGCTTCCAAAAAACAATGCACCGCCCAAGATAGATGCTTCTATCCTCTAACCCATTGCAATGCGCAATATATCCCTATTCGAGATCGAATGTCAAGTTTTTTTTCTCAGTTCTTCAAAATGTTGTTGCGGAGATGGGAAGACTCAATGAACACCGAGACGGAGAAGACAGCGAACTAACATTCCCCAGAATCTGCGCTAAACCCCTGTCACGCCCGGGGACTGGCTCGTTTACACAGGGTATGGTTGTCATTCTGAATCCTTCGGCTGCGCTCAGGACAGGTTCCGCGACGCTCTAGGAACGGAATGAAGAATCTCTCTTTACTGCAGAATCCAGAGAGATTCCTCACTCCTTCGTCAAGCCTCAGTCGTTCGGAATGACAGTCTCCGCCCTTGTATAACTGAGCCAATGCACCCCCGGCTCATATTCTCTTGACGAATCCGGGCATCGGGGGATATTCTTGGTTTTTGCGTAGCTTAGGGAATCAGATGGAGTCGGTTTCCAGGAGATTCAAGAGGTCAAACATGATGAATGGTGCAGATGAGTCCAAGCGTCTCCGGGTCTTGGTGGTTGATGATGAAGTCGAGATCCTCAAGCTCTACGAACGAATCCTCTGTCCGGACAGGATTTACCGTCAGGAAGAGTCCACGGTCGGCAGCATTCAGAGCGCTGCCAGCATTCAGAGACCTCAGTTGCAGAGTTCGTCCGTGCGATTCGAAGTGACCCTCTGCAATAACGGCTTGGACGCTGTGCAACAGATACAGCAGTCCATTGATTCGGACAGCGCGTTTGCCCTGGCGTTCATTGATGTCAGGATGCCGGACGGCCCCGACGGAGTCTGGGTCGCGGAACAGATCCGGGCACTTGATCCGTACATCAACATCATCATGATGACCGGCTATGCGGACGTTGACGCCATGGATATTGCTGACCATGTCCCACCCGCGGATAAGCTGCTGTATTTGCAGAAACCAATCAACCCTCAGGAAATTCTGCAGTTCACCATGGCGCTGGGCTCGAAGTGGAATGTTGAATGGCAGTTGCGTAGGATTTGTTCCGAGTTGCGAACTCGAGTTGAGGAGCGAACCGCTGAACTGGTTCAAGTCAATGAAGAGTTGAACGAGGCCAACCGCATCCTCCAACGCCTGACGATCACGGACGATCTGACGAAGTTGTACAACAAGCGTTACTTCAACAAGGAGATAGCCGAGTGGGTAGAGTATTCGAAGCGCCACGGAATTCCGTTGTCGCTTTTGATGTTCGACATTGACCGGTTCAAGCAGTACAATGACACCTACGGCCATCAGGCCGGAGACGATGTTCTGGAACAAATCGGAATGCTCGTCAAGCACTCACTCCGACGACAGGGCGACACGCCATTCAGCGGAATCGAATCCGGTTGCCGATTTGGTGGAGAGGAGTTTGCGATAGTCCTGCCCCGCACTGACCTCAAGGGTGCCGTTGCCGTTGCGGGACGTCTGCGAGAGTTTGTCGAGAACGACACCAAGGTAACCATCAGCGTAGGCGTGGCGCAACTGGGTCGCGACGAAGTCACTGATGAAGAGAGCCTGATCCGAAAGGCCGACATCAATCTCTATAAGGCCAAGGAGTTGGGTCGAAACCGCGTTTACTGGGATGAATGAAGGGAACGCAGGGGAATGAAGTCTTACCCCCTTGGGTAAGAGGGGCCGGGGGGATTTATCGAGTGGACGCTGAAGTCCGATTGGGGAACGGCAGACAGACCTGGGATGTAATTCCCCAGAAATGAACTCGCGCAGGCTGCAATCAGGGAACCGAAGGGACCACGGATGCCAGATCTTCCAAACCGTAGAATCAGAATCCTTGCGGTGGATGATGACCCCCGGATGCTGGATCTCTATCGCCATGTTTTCCGAACTTCTGTTACAACGCAGCGTCATGACGAGATTGTCTCGTTGGATCTTCCCGTCCCCGAAGGGGATGATTCTCTCGCGGAGACGTTTGAACTGGCGACCGCGTCGGACTGTGAGAGTGCGCTGCAAGTGATTCGAGCGTCACTGGGTGAAGCCTCACCCGTGGCGATGGCGTTCATCGAGATGACGCTGAAGTCCGACGAGGATGGCGTTCAGATTGCCGAGCGGATCCGAGAGTTGGATCCTGCGGTGAATCTGGTCATGCTGACCGCGCGCGAGCAACCCAACTTGCGAGACCTTGGTTGGAGAGTTCCCCCGCCTGACAAACTCCTCTCTGTTCGAAAGCCGGTTGAATCCGAGGAGATACTGCATCTGGCCTCGGCGCTGAGTGCCAAATGGAATATCGAGAGGCAGCTTCGGCGGATATGCGCCGAGTTGGAGACCCGCATCCAGGATGGCACGGCAGAGCTGACAGAACTCAACGATCAACTGAAGGTGAAGATTCAGGAGCAGCGGTTGATAGAGGATGTTCTCCGAAAGAACGAGCAGTTTCTGGAGAGCATTCTTGATTCCATCCAGGACGGTATCACCGTACTGGACAAGGATATGAACGTGGTGCGAGTGAATCGCACGATACAGAAATGGTATCCCCAGGAGTGGCCCTTTGTCGGAAAGAAATGCTACAGCACCTACCATGGGCTGAGTGAACCCTGTTCGGACTGTCCTGCGTTGGAAGCCATTCGGAAAGGCGACATTCACATGGAAGTGGTCTGCTCGACGGATCTCGAAGGGAACAAGCGCTGGCGTGAGGTTTATATTTTTCCCATCGTGGAGCCCTTTGGGGAGACTTCCGGAGTAGTGGAATATGTGCGTGATATCTCTGACAAGGTTGCTGCTCAGGAGAAGTTGCTGCACGATGCCTTCCACGACAAGGTGACCGATCTTCCCAACCGAGCGTTGTTTATGGATCGAGTCGAGCAAGTGCTGCGTCGGGCACGAAGGCACAAGGGCTTTATGTTTGCAGTGATGATAGTGGACTTGGATCGATTCAAGGTTCTCAACGACAGCCTGGGACATTCGGTAGGAGATGATCTTCTGAAGGCTATCGGTCAAAGGCTGTTTGGGTGTATTCGGACGGGAGATACGGTGGCCAGGCTTGGTGGAGATGAATTCGGTTTGTTGTTGGACGGGATACGTCATATCAGCGATGCGACGCGAGTAGCGGAGCGGATCCAACAGGATTTGTCAAAGCCGTTTTGGCTGGGAGATCACGAGGTATTCGCGAGTGCGAGTATCGGGATTGCGCTGAGTACAGAGACGACCGAACAACCGGACGATCTTCTCCGAAATGCGGACACGGCCATGTTTCGGGCCAAGGAACTGGGGAAGTCGCGTCATGAGATATTCGATCTGGAGATGCATCAGGCTGCCTTGAAACAGTTGCAGATGGAAAATGATCTTCGGCGAGCGGTTGAGAGAAGGGAATTTCTAGTCTACTATCAGCCGATAGTCTCACTGGAGACGGGACGGATCGCAGGATTTGAGTCCTTGGTGCGCTGGCAGCATCCGGAGAAGGGCTTGGTCCCCCCACTGAATTTCATTCCGCTTGCCGAGGAAACCAAGCTCATCG
>JAKQFZ010000277.1 GCA_029558215.1 Candidatus Omnitrophota bacterium | reverse complement strand
GTGCGCAACGATGATAACCTCTTCTTCCACCAACTCATGGATGGAAGGCTGTTGACTGCCCATGAGGTTGCTCAGCACCCGTTTGCCGATATCCTGAATGTCAGACAGCCGGTCTCGAAGCAGGGGAACTTTGATGCTTTTGAAGCGGTCGGCGATCTCCGCGAGAATATGAGCCAAAGCGTGTTCTGCGTTGACATGGTTTTTCGTGATGAGGGTTTCGACCCGTCCGATGAAAGTCTTGTCTTCAAGGATCAGCAGGTGCGCCTTGAAGATGTCCACCATCATATTCTGTCCCTCTTTGGACAGACTGGCGACCATCTCCCGGATTTGCTCTCGTGTGTCGTCCAGGGCTTTGTGAAGACGCTGGATCTCCTGCTCGACTTGGTTGTCTTCGATGGCGTAATGGGGCACATGAAGACTTTCCAGCTCGAACAGCAGCGCTCTTCCGATGGCAATGCCTTCAGAAGTCGGAACGCCCTGAAAACTATTCTTCACCGAACTTATCCTCGATCAGCTGCTCCAATGTGTCCATGGCCTTCTGAGCATCGGAGCCACAGACATGAACCGTGATTTCTTTGCCGCATTCGATTGCCAGCATCAGAATACCCATGATGCTCTTAGCGTTGACGCGCTCTCCATCGCTTTCAAGCATCACGTCGGACTTCATCGAACTCATCTTCTGGACGATCAGAGCGGCAGGCCGCGCATGGACGCCCAGTTCATTGCGGATGATAAATGTCTTGGACAGCTGCATGGCAGTGTCGTCCGATATGTCTGTCCGGAGAGCGTTGGCGCACACGATGCGTCAGACGTCCCGACAGGACGGTCTTCATTTCGCTACGTGATGACAGCGAAAGTACTCCCCTGCATTGACGATGCAGGCTTTGCTTCGTTGTTCCACCTTCATGGCAAGGTGGGGCAACCCCAGTGTCTCCCGATGTGTAATTGCTTCCAGAACCATGGGAAGATTGACGCCTGTTACCACTTCGATGTGCATCTCATTGATAAACTTCAGAACAACATTCGTCGGAGTGGCACCGTAGATGTCCGTCAGAACAAGGACTCCCTCACCCTCGTCAATGTTGGCGATCTCATGCTTAATCCGCGCTTCGAATTCTGAGATATTGCCCTGGGAACGATAAGGAATCGCCACCACACCTGGCTTGATGGCCATAATCTCCTTGGCCGCCTCAAGAAGCCCGAATGACATCTTCGCATGACCCAGAATGATGATTCCGACCATCTCTCTTCGCTCCTCAGGTTCACGCTCCGGAACCTGCATGCAGTCGGCAGGATAGGGAAAGAACCCACCCGACTCCTGCCTGAAGCCAAGGGCTGCAATCCACCCTTTCAGACTCTATTTCTGAAACTGCCCGGAAGCAGGCGTTGCCTTGCGCCGGGTCAGTTGGATCAACTTCTCATTCATCTCTTTCGCCACGTCAATGCCCATGCGCTTGAGCTTCTGCTGGAGCGCTCCGACCTCGACGATGGTGCTGATATTTCGTCCGGGACAAACAGGGATCACAAGGCAGGGAATCTCTACTTCGAGTATCTCGCAGTAGCGTTCCTCAATGCCCAGCCGTTCATATTCCTTGGCCTCGTCCCAGGCTTCCAGCATGACCACCAAACGAATGCGTTTGCTAGGACGAATGGCACGGGCACCGAACACGCGGTTGACATCAATGATCCCCAGACCGCGCAGTTCCATGTGATAGGGAATGGTCTGATTGGCGTATCCCATCAACACGACGGAAGAAAGGCACCGGGTTTCCACCAGATCGTCTGCCACGAGCACATGGCCGCGCGTCACCAACTCCAGAGCGCATTCGCTCTTGCCGACGCCCCCCTTACCGACGATCAGGACGCCCACCCCGAATACATCCACCAACACGCCATGCATGACTGTTCTTGGGGCAAAAACCAAATCCAAGGCTTCCCAAACCCGTTTGTACAGCTTGGTCGTATGGTGGGGAGAAACAAGGATCGGGGTTTGATATTTCACACCCAGTTCACAAAGGCATCGAGGTGCTTCCAAACCGTTGCTGACGATGACACAAGGAACATTGAACGTAAAAATGCGTTCGAGATTCTCCAGAACACGGGGGCTGTTTTCCGCCTGTTCCAGATAGGCCATTTCCCCGGAGCCGAATATCTGGATCCGTTCGGGGCGAAAGCGCTCAAAGAATCCAGTCAACTCCAGCGAAGGCCGGTTCAGTTCGGGAGAGGGTACCACCCGATTCAGGTAGTTGTTTCCGGCCACCACTCTCAGCGACAGGTGTCTATTGTCCAGCAAATGGGAGACGTGAAACTCTTCTCGATGCTGGTCTTTTGAGGGGGGAACCGCACTGAAATCAGAGAGGGAATAATCAGGCTTGTTCACTGTTGTGCCGCCTCTGCTCTTCTGATGATCTCCAGAACTTCTCTGGACGAGAGGGCATTTAGTATCTGGTGTCTGAGCCCATCATCAGACATGATTCGGGAGATGGCCGCCAGGAGTTTCAGATGAAGCCCTGAAGCCTCGCGTGGTGCTATCACCGCGAAAAAGATATGAACCGGCTGGGTGTCCAGAGCGTTGAAATCTGTTCCTTTGGGGCAGAGAGCGCAGCAAACCAGAAGTTTGTCGGTCTCAGTGGAACGGGCATGCGGAATGGCCACGCCACTTCCGATGCCGGTGCTGCTGACTTGTTCTCGTTCCAGCAGTGCGTGTCTCACTTCGTCCACCCGATGAATTGCACCGCTCCTGAAGAGCAGGTTCGCCAGTCGATCAACTATCTCTTCAACACTCCCCGGAGCCAAGTCAATACAGATCAGCTCTTCGGTAAGATGTTCGGATATTTTCATTTCTGCTGTCTCTACTCCGGTTCGATCAATCCGTAGTTGCCATCTTTGCGACGGTAAATGACACTGATCTTACCGGTTCGCGTATTGGAAAACGCCAGGAAATCCTGCTCGATAAGATCCATCTGCATTGCCGCCTCTTCAACGGACATAGGTTTGATGTGATAGCGTGAAGACTTGATCACGCGCGGGCCTTCCTCTGTCGGTTCCAAGACGTCACTGCCCTCAAGAATGTCTACTTTGAAGGACTGCTGTACCATGTGCTCAGTGCGGAGCCGATGATTCTTGATGCGATCTTTGTACTTCTTCAGCTGTCGTTCCATCTTCTTGATAACCAGATCAATGGCGGCCTTCATATCCTCTTCTTCATCTGTGCTGTGAAGGGTGATCCCATTGGCCTGAATGCTCATTTCAGCGTGGAAACGGCGCTTCTCCTGATACAGCGTGACGTGTGCGACAACAATTCCTTCAAAAAAGTGCTTGAGGTTCGCCAGTTTTTTCTCAGCGTAGTCCTTGACGTCCTCTGGGACTTCGCAGTGCTTGGCAGCGAAGGAAACTTGCATATTCTGCTACCCCTTTCAAAACAATAATAATACTCAGCCCAGGCATGCCCGGGCAGCCAATCCAATTCTGTCACTACCCTCAAAGGTACCAAAAGCACCGGAGAGGTGTCAACTTGATCCGAGATGCACACATTTGCCTTCCCTGGCAGCCTCTCTTGACACGGTCTGGCCTTGTGTGGCATAGGCAAGACGGTGTCCTGCATCAGAGACCCGAATCGGTGAAACCTGCAGGAGGTTTATGTGATGCTTGCTATTCTTCGAACCATGCTTCCGATCGTTTTGCTCTGCCTTTGTCAACTCGCTCCCTGTGCCGTTCTGAATGTGCCTGCGCGCCGTGGAGACGCGATGTCCGGCAGCGCCTTTGTGACCGCGATCACACCTTTGTCTCTGACGGAGCGTGAGAATGCCATCCTGAGCGAAGTGATGCTGGGAAACGTTCCGGATTTCATGCGAAACCTGAAACCCGTCACGGTCTCCGCGACCATCAACAGCCAACTGCGCACTGTTATCTACCATGTTCTCCCAGACTATCTGGCCGTTGGATCTGACGCGGACTATTTTCTGACGCCCATGTCGCCCTTGTGCGCACAGCGGATTGCCGACCGCCTCAATTGCCTTCTTCCCACCAGAAAAATGGTGAACGACATCTGGTCACAGGCACAGGTCAAACTCAGCCCTTCCACCATACCGCCCAGTCCGGAGATGACCACGGTTCCTGTCTTCGCGCAGCACAATACGACAGTTCGGGCACAGAGACAGGCAATGGAAGTCCAGTATCCTCTGGGTGCGTTGGTGGGTGGTGACAAAAAGGATGTCGTCATCACCAAACTGTTGGCCACAACTCCCAACAAAGTGGCGATCTACGGCTGGCACTACACGAATGGAACTCCCATTCAGCCTCTCTATCTGGGGCATGAAGATACCTACGCGGACTACAGCCACGGAATCCGACTGGTTCAACAGGCAGTGACACTCGATGGCGTTGAAACCACGGCGGTTCAAATCCTCAATGATGCGAGCCTGAATGTTCTGTTGAGCGATGAAGGCGTGGTGACCAGCACTCGGTATCCGGTGGCATTGCCGCTGTATTTTCCCTTGCAGGACGATTTCCCCGCGTCGGGTCGAGATTCTCTCCTGTGGACAGACAAGTTCAAGACGCCGACGCTCATGTCATTCTCACCCACGTCGCCGGGGGGAGACGGGTATGCGCTCCGAGTGATGGATTCCGCGGGCGGTATGGAGACGACTCGGACGGGAAACATCACCGATGCAGACTACTATGTTCAGTGCGACATCTACTGCACCTATCGCCCTGCGCTCGTTTCGGACGGTTTCGAACGGTCAGGAATCTTCCTTCGCGACAATGGAAATGGTGCTTTTGAGCATACAACCGGCGGTGGTGGTTATTGCTACGCGATGGCTTGGGATTCAGGCAACGGACGTCTCTGGTGTCTGAAATCCGTCAACGGGGTGATCACCGATCTGAACCCCTCACCGATCTACCGACCTTCAACGGCATGGCGTCGCATGCGCATTGAGGCTCAGGGCGATCAGATAGCATTTCGATGTGATGGAGAGCTGATCCTCTCAGTCACCGATGCGACGCATCGCCAGGGTCAATGCGGCATTGGCTTCCATGAATACTTCACGACCAACAGCAACATGCTGGGTGCCATTGCCGACAATTTCATCGCCGACCTGTTGACGACGAGTGCGAACCGTTGGATGTTGTACTAACGCGTGTGCGCGTTACCTCTGGCTCAGAACCTTTCTGCGTTCTTCGACGATTGCTTCCGCGATGCTGAAAGGCACTGCCTCATAGTGTTCGAACTGCATGGTAAAACTGGCACGACCTGAAGACAGGTTTCGAATGGTTGTTGCATAGCCGAACATCTCTGCCAGAGGCACCATGGCTTTGACGTTGCTGCCTCGAGCGGTTCTCTCGATGCCGGAGATCCGTCCCCGTCGTGAACATAGGTCGCCCGTGATACTTCCGGCAAACTCTTCCGGTGTTGTAACATTGACAGACATCACGGGTTCCAGCAGTTCAGGATTTCCCTTTTGAAAGCCCTGCTTGAAAGCCTGACTGGCGCAAATTCGGAACGCCATTTCCGAGGAGTCTACATCATGGAACTTTCCGTCCACCAGTCGAACCTTGATGTCCACCACAGGGAATCCGGCATAGATTCCCTTTGCCATGGTCTCGATGATCCCTTTCTCGACTGCAGGGATGTACTCTCGCGGTATGGCTCCTCCGACGATACAGTCTTCGAACTCGAATCCCGCACCGGGATCGGTTGGTTCCATTTCGATGCTGACCTGCGCAAATTGTCCCTTGCCTCCGGACTGTTTGGCGTAACGATGATCCACCTTTGAGGGTCCCGTGATGGTTTCCCGATAGGCAACCTGGGGACGCCCCACCGTTGCGCCTACGCCGAACTCTCGCTTGAGCCGATCCACGATGATGTCCAGATGAAGCTCTCCCATGCCGGAGATGACCGTCTCTCCCTGCTCGACGCCACCCTGAACGGTGAAGGTCGGATCCTCTTCAGCGAGTCGCATCAAGCCGAGGGAAAGTTTCTCGCTGTCAGAGCGCGTCTCCGGGCTGATGCTTACCGAGATAACCGGTGCGGGGAACTCAATGGCTTCAAGAACGATGGGGTTGTTCGGATCACAGAGCGTATCTCCCGTTGATGTGTCCGAAAGCCCCACCACGACGCCAATATCGCCGGCGTAGATCGCCTCGCGGTTTTCCTGGTGGTTGGCGTGCATCTGCATGAGTCTTCCCACACGCTGTGTCTTGCCCTCGGTGGAGTTGAGAACATAGGAACCACGCTGCATGGTTCCCGAATAGACTCGAATATAAACCATCTTCCCCATGTGTTTGTCGGCAACGACTTTGAAGGCCAACGCCGCAAGACGACCGTCGTCTTTGGGGATGCGCTCGATCTCTGTTCCTTCGGGCGACTCACCGATGATGGCAGGTAGATCGATCGGCGAAGGCAGGAATTCCACGATGGCATCCAGAAGCCTCTTGACCCCTTTGTTCTTGAACGCCGCCCCACACAAGACCGGAACAACAGTTCGTGCCAGAGTTGCGCGGCGAAGTCCTCGTACCAGTTCGGCAGACGAGATTTCCTCGTCGGCACAGAACTTTTCCAGCAAGACTTCATCAACCTCGCTGGCCTTTTCCACCAGATGCTTGAACCAGCGGTCGTGTTCTGTCCGCCATTGTTCGGGGATTGGCTCGTCGTGGCGCGCTTCGCTGACTTTATCCGGCTCGTCGTAGTAATGCGCCACGTGGTTGATGAGATCAATCACCCCAATCAAACCCTCATCACTGACCATAGGGATGACGATGGGAACAGGATTTGCCCCAAGCTGCGATTCGATGAGATCGACAACGTTATAGAAATCCGCACCCACGCGATCCATCTTGTTCACGAATGCAATGATCGGAACCTCATACCGGTCTGCCTGACGCCAGACGGTTTCTGACTGGGGTTCCACACCCCCCACTCCGCAGAAAAGCGCCACGGCTCCGTCGAGCACCCGCAACGAGCGTTCCACTTCGACGGTGAAATCCACGTGTCCCGGGGTGTCGATCAGATTGATGCGATGGTCATTCCAGAAGCAGGTTGTCGCCGCCGACGTGATGGTGATCCCGCGCTCGCGCTCCTGTTCCATCCAGTCCATGGTGGCTTGTCCGTCATGGACTTCCCCCAATCGGTGTGTTCGACCGGTGTAGTAGAGAATTCTCTCACTCACCGTTGTCTTTCCGGCGTCAATATGCGCGATGATCCCGATGTTCCTGACCCGCTCAAGCGGCACTTCCCTGGCCATTGTTCCTCTCTGTCCTTTCTGATCTACACCGTGTTTGGGGTATTCGATCGCTGAAAGCAAAGGGCGCGTTTCTAGCAGACTCCTCTTCGGTCTGTCAAGCCCTTAACCCAAAACTAACGTTCAACTGGGCAATAAAGCAACGTAAGAGCAAACCGTGAAATTCCGGTCAACCAATCGCATCTGCCTAGCAGGAAACGCCTCGCACAATGCGTCGAAATACATCCAAAGCGGTGAGAAAGAGGATTTTTACATCAAGCCACAGAGACCAATTCTCAATGTAGTAGAGGTCATATCGGACACGCTCTGCGATCGAGGTGTCGCCTCGCAAGCCATGCACCTGTGCCCAGCCGGTTATACCGGACTTGGCGATGTGTCGCCGCATGTATCGCGGGATGTTTGTTTTGAACTGATCCACGAAATAGGGTCTTTCCGGACGCGGACCGACAAGGCTCATGTCCCCACGAAGGACGTTGTAGAACTGGGGGAACTCATCAATGTCCAACCGACGCAGCACCCGACCGACAGCAGTGATCCGAGAGTCGCCCTTGACCGACCAGCCAATGCCGGATCCTTCCGCATCGGATCTCATCGAACGAAGCTTGTAAATCGTAAAGCGCCTGCCATCGCTTCCGACTCGCTCCTGGGTGTAAAAGACGGGACCTGGCGATGTCAATTTGATCAGTGCGGCGGACACCAGCATCAGAGGAGAGACCAGAAGAAGGAACAGCACGGACAGCACAATATCCATCGTTCTCTTGGCAAAGCGCCCCCATCCTTCCAAGGGCGTTTCACCCAGCGTGATGGTCGGCAGGCCGTTCAAGTCGCCCACGCTGACACGAAGTGTCAACATTTCGAAAAGATCAGGGATGATTCGGTAGTCAATACCTTTCTGTTCACACACACTGATCGCATCAAGGGTTTGCGTGTGATGGGCGGCGGGCAGCGCGAGGATGACTCGATCCACTTTCTCCGCGTCACACCATGAAGAAGCATCTTCAAGGCGGCCTGTGACAGGAACCCCCAGCACACACTCGGGAAGAGCGCCCTGGTCACACAAGACGACGCCGACAACCTGATGCAGCGAACCGTGAGTACTCTCCAACCTCGGAAGCAGGTCGCGGCAGGACTGTTCACTGGCGATGAGAAGTGTTCGAAAGAAACCGATGCCTCTTTGGATCATGGCTTCCTGCACGCGCTTCAAGATGGCATTGGAAGCCACCGCGAAAACCAACTCAAACCCAAATGTGAACGCCATCACAATTCGGGAGAAGGTGTATTTCCGATAAAGACCCACAAGCGCCAGCAGAAGAATGTGGCTCACAAGAACCATCGTGGCAATTCTTGTCGCACTGGCAAACCGCGCCATGCCTCTTCGTTCCCGGTAAAGTCCCGAAGTCGAGAAGACGGCAACACCCACACCTGCGTTGGCAAGTGCCAAGAGCACATACCGACTCAACAGGGGAGGCACACCCGGCTTGAGAGGCATCCACGGGATGATCAACTCAACTCGAACCCAATAAGCAAGCAGAATTGA